>DAHVAR010000146.1 GCA_027314515.1 Actinomycetota bacterium | reverse complement strand
CCCGGCAACGGCGGCGACGAGCGCGTCCCGCCGCTCCCGCAACTGGCGCCTGACAGTGGCCAGGTGCCGCGGCCAGCCGGGCGCGGTCAGCACGTCCACGGCGATCTGCTGCAGAACCGGCGCGACGAACAGATCATCGCTGACCCGGCCGCGGCGCAGCCGGGCGAGCACCGGCCCGCGCGCGGCCAGCCCGGACACCCGCAGCCCGGCGGCGATCGGCTTGGACACCGAGCGCAGGTAGATCACATGTCCATCGTCGTCGTGGCTGATCAGCGGCGGCGGCGACGGCTGACCCAGGTCGAAGTCCCGCATCCAGTCGTCTTCGAGCAGGAACGCGCCTGCCCGCGCGACCGCGTCCAGCACGGGCTCGCGGCGGTCTTGGGCCAGCAGCGAGCCGGACGGGTTGGCGTATCGCGGCTGCAGGTACGCCAGCCGGGCGCCGGTCCGGCTGAACGCGTCGGCCAGCGCGTCCGGCAGGACGCCAGCGGAGTCACCGGGAACGGGCACCAGCACGAGCCCGGCTGCCTTGGCGGCCGCGAGCGCTCCGACGTAGGTCGGCGATTCGACGATGAGCGGATCGCCGGGCGCGCACAGGTGACGGAAGACGGCCGACAGCGACGACTGCCCGCCGGAGGTGATGAGCACGTTCGACGCCGCAAGCCCGCCGCCGGCCTCGTCGGCGAGATAGCTGCGCAACTCTGCCAGCCCCTCAGCAGGCAGCCGGCTCCATGCCTGCGGCCGCCTGGCGGCCCGCGACGACGCCGCCGCGAGCAGGCCCAGCGGCTGCAGCCGGTCATCGGGAAAGCTGCTGGCCAGTCCGATCGCATCCGGTGGCAACGGGTCGACGAGCCAGTCCAGATCGGGCCCGAGCCCGGCCCGGCTGCCGAGGACGAGGGTCTGCCAGGACAGATCCGCTGGCGGCCGGGCCGCGCGCCTCGATGCGGTGAACGTGCCGCTGCCTGGCTTGGTGACCAGCAGCCCGCGCCGGGCCAGGTCGGCGAGCAGGCGCTGAACCGTGGCCGGGCTGAGCCGGTAGCGCTGCTGTAGCTCACGGTAGGAAGGGAGCTTGCAGTCGGGCGGCAGCGAGCCGATCAGCGACTCAAGCTGAGCTAGCGCGCTCCGGCTGCCGCTATCGATGGTCATGAATCACAATAGAAGCACTTCCTACTCGACGGCAGCCGGCCACCTGCGCCAAGCCCGCAGAGCATCCCCCCTGACTGCGAGCAGGGGCTCGAGCCGTCCGGCACGCGATGCGGGCCGCACCCGGGCGGGACGCGGCTATCGTGACAGCATGGCCGAGCGAAAACAGACCATCGAGGTCGCCGGCCGCACGGTGTCGGTCTCCAATCCGGACAAGGTCTACTTCCCCCGCACCGGCCACACCAAGCTGGACCTGGTCCGCTACTACCTGAGCGTCGCTGACGGCGCGCTGCGCGGGGTGGCGGGCCGCCCGATGGTGCTCAAGCGCTTCGTCCACGGCGCCGGGGGCGAGGCGTTCTTCCAGAAGCGCGCACCAGCTAACCGGCCGGCCTGGCTGGACAGCGTCGTGCTCAGCTTCCCATCCGGCCGGACCGCCGAGGAGATCGTCATCTCCGACGCCGCCGGCCTGGCCTGGGTCGTCAACCTGGGCTGCATCGACCTCAACCCGCACCCCATCCGCGCCGACGACCTCGACCATCCCGACGAACTCCGCGTCGATCTTGACCCGGTTCCCGGCGTCGGATGGCCGCAGATCGTCAGCGTGGCGCTGGTCGCCAGGGAAGTTCTGGCGGACGCGGGGCTCACCGGCTGGCCCAAGACGTCCGGCTCGCGCGGCATGCATGTGTACACCCGGATCGAGCGGCGCTGGACCTTCGCCCAGGTCCGCCGCGCCGCGGTCGCGCTGGCCAGGGAGATCGAGCGCCGTGCGCCCGGCGAGGCCACCTCCCGGTGGTGGAAGGAGGAGCGGCACGGCGTCTTCGTGGATTACAACCAGAACGCCAAGGACCGCACCGTCGCGTCCGCTTACTCGGTCCGGCCCTCCCCCGACGCCCGGGTGTCCGCGCCGTTGCGCTGGGACGAGGTGCCGGACTGCGATCCGGCAGCGTTCACGATCGACACGGTCCCGCAGCGGTACGCGGAGATCGGCGACCCGGCAGCGGGCATGGACGCCGCAGTGGGTTCGCTCGACTGGCTGCTGGAACTAGCCGCCGCGGACGAGGCTGCCGGCTTGCCGGACGCGCCGTGGCCGCCGCATTTCCAGAAGCAAGCCGGCGAGCAGCCGCGGGTGCAGCCCAGCAAGCGGCGCGCGCCGGGCGGCGCGGCCGCAGCGGCCGGGATGGCAGACCCCGCGACCGCAGACCCCGCGACCGCAGACCCCGCGACCACAGACCCCGCGACCGCAGACGCCGGGACCGCGGCGGCCGGGATGGCAGACCCCGCGACCGCAGACCCCGCGACCGCAGACCCCGCGACCGCAGACGCCGGGACCGCGGGCGCCAGGACCAGCGGCCCGGCCGGGCGGCGCCGTTCGACGATGCCGCTGATCGAGATTGCCCGCGCGGCCACCAAAGCGGAGGCGCTGGCCGGCCTGGATCGCTGGAAGCAGCGGTACCCGGACGCGGCAGCGCTGCTCGAGCCGGCTGACATCCTGGTCGACTCGATGCGCGGCCGGTCTTCGACCTGGACCAGGATCCGGCTCAACCTCCGGCACATCCCCGCGGCCGACCGGCCGCGGCAAGAACCGCTCGAGGTCGACTATGACCCGTGGCGTTCGGCCAGAAGCTAACTCCCGCAATCATCGCGCCGTTGCTGCTGGCCCGGCGCTTCCGGCGGGACCCCCGGTGGAGCAGCCTGGCTCGAGGGCTAGCCGACCGCCGGGATCAGCTCGGCCAGCACCGCAAGGTGATCGAGGTCGCTCAAATCCAGCACCTGCAGGTAGACCCTGCTGGCGCCGATCCCGGCGAACTCGGCAATCCGGTTGGCCACCTCTTCCGGCGTTCCGGCGAGGCCGTGCGCGCGAAGTTCCTCGACCTCGCGTCCGATCGCGGCGGCCCGCCTGGCGATCTCGTCAGACGTCCGGCCACAGCAGACCACCTGGGCCGCCGAGTAGACCATGGAGTTGTCCGCACGGCCCGCCGCCGCGCACGCCTGTCGCACCCGGTCGAAGGCAGCGGCCGTGTCGCCGATGCTGCTGAACGGCACGTTGTACTCGTCCGCGTAGTGAGCGGCCAGGGCCGGCGTGCGCTTCGGCCCGGCGCCGCCGATCAGCACCGGCGGCCGGGGCAGCTGGGCCGGCTTCGGCAGCGCGGGCGAGTCGGTCACCGTGTAGTAGCTGCCCTCGAAGTTGAACTTGTCCCCCACCGGGGTCTGCCATAGCCCGGTGATGATGGCCAGTTGCTCGGCGAAGCGGTCGAACCGCTCGAGCGTCTCCGGGAACGGGAGGCCGTAAGCCGTGTGCTCAGCCTCGTACCAGCCCGTTCCGAAGCCGAACTCGACCCGGCCCTCGCTCATCTGGTCAACCTGCGCTACCGAGATGGCCAGCGGGCCGGGATAACGGAACGTGGCCGGGCTCATCAGTGTGCCGAGCCGGATGCGCGAGGTCTGCAGCGCCAGGCCCGCCAGCGTGATCCAGGCGTCGGTCGGGCCGGGGAGCCCGCTGACGCTGCCCATCTTCAGGTAGTGATCGGACCTGAAAAACGCGTCGAAGCCGAGGTCCTCGGTTGCCTTGGCGACTCGGAGCAGCGTCTGGTAGCTGGCGCCCTGCTGGGGCTCGGTGAAGATTCGCAGTTTCATGAGGCCATCTTGGCCGGCCGCCGGTCATGGCTGCGGCAGCTACCCGGTTAGTCGCGGACCAGCGTGGCCACGCACTCCACATGGTGAGTCATCGGAAAGGCGTCGTAGCCGCGCAGCCCCGCAAGCTGCCAGCCGGCGTCCAGGAGCAGCCGCAGGTCACGCGCGAGCGTCGCGGGATCACAGGACACGTAAGCGATTCTGCGCAGCGGGCCGCCGGGCTCCGCGCCCTCGCCACGGCCGCACAGCACGTCGATGAGCTCCCGTGACGCACCGATACGCGGCGGGTCAAGCACCGCCACCGAGGCGCCGCCAAGGCCGGCCCCGTGCAGGCCGGCCCAGCCAAGGCCGGCCCCGTGCAGGTCGGCCCCGCCAAGGCCGGCCCCGTGCAGCAGCGCACCGGCGTCACCCTGCCGCACCCGAGCCCACGGCCAGGGCCGCAGGTTGTACCGCGCGTCCCGGACCGCTGCCGGGTCCTGCTCGATCGCGAGCACACCGCCGCCGGCCCCGACCGCGTCCGCCAGCACGCCCGCGAACAGCCCCACGCCGCTGTACAAGTCGAGCGCTTTCTCACCCGGCTGCGGGTCTGCGGCGGCAAGTACCGCAGCCGCCAGCGCATCGGCGGCGCCCGGATGCACCTGCCAGAAGCTGCCGAGGCTGACCCGCCAGTCCCGGCCGGCCGCCCGCTGGGTCAGGTAGCCGCGGCCGCGAACCTGGGTTCGGGCTCCGGATTTGCGCACCAGCTGGACCGCGTCAGCCGCGATCTCGGGCAGGGCATCTGCGGCCGCCGGGCCTTCCACCAGGACGGCCCGCTCACCCGTGGCAGGCACGACTCTGACCTCCGCTGACCGGGCCGCTGGCCACCGCTTGCCGGTCACGTCCACCGCCGTCACCAGCTCATGCGCGATGAGGCAGCGGTCGATTTCGACGATCTCGCGGGACCTGTGCTTGCGGAGGCCGGCCCGCCCGGACGCGCCGACCGCGAACGTCACGACCGTTCGCCACGACAGGCCGAAGTCGTCGCCGTCCAGAGCCTGGACCTCGACATCGGCGGCGATCCCGCCGATCCGGCTGAGCTGCTGGCTGATGACCGCCGCCTTCATCGCCCGCTGGGCGGGCAAGCTGGCATGCTGCCAGTCGCAGCCGCCACAGCCGCCCGGCCGGGCGTAGCGGCAGGGCGGCGAGACCCGGTCCGGGGACGGCCGCAGGATCTGGGTCGCGTCGGCCCTGGCGAACCGGGCCGTTGCCTGCGTCACGGTCGCCAGTACGCGCTCGCCCGGCAGCGCGTGCCGAACGAAAACTACGCAGCCCGTATCATCTTGGCGACAAACGCACCAGCCGCCGTGGACAACGTCGCCTACGGTGAGTTCCAGTACGTCTCCGGCTTGTGGTGCGGAGGCAGCCTCGGTGGTCACGGGCTACATCGTGCCCGGCCGGGGCGTGCCGGTCCTGGACCGGGTAGCCGGCAAGCGGCAGCCGGCGGGCTGGCAGCATGGCAGCAGATGGGGTCTACTGTTGCGTGGCTGGTGGTCTGCAGCGGCGGCGGAGCGCAGTGGGCGGCCGAGTGCGCGGGTACCGGAGCGGCTGCCGTGGCCGGGCGCGGGTCGCTTTGATCGGGCTGGAAGGAAGCACGTGCACATCGTGGTCATGGGATGCGGGCGGGTCGGCTCAAGCATTGCCCATGCCCTCGAGGACTCAGGTCATTCGGTCGCGGTCATCGACCAGGACCCGGAGGCATTCAGGAAGCTCCGGTCCGGTTTCAAGGGGATCAAGGTCACCGGCATCGGGTTCGACCGGGACGTGCTGACCGAGGCAGGCATCGAGCGCGCCGACGCGTTCGCCGCCGTCAGCAGCGGCGATAACTCCAACGTGATCGCGGCGAGAGTGGCGAGGGAGTCGTTCGGCGTCCAGCGGGTAGTGGCGCGCATCTACGATCCGCGCCGGGCCTCGGTCTATCAGCGGCTCGGCATCCCGACCGTGGCAACCGTCGCCTGGACTGCCGACCAGATGCTGCGCAGGCTGATCCCGGAAGGAGCCGAGTCGCTGTGGCGCGATCCGACCGGCGCGGTCGTGCTGGCCGAGGTCGCCTACTCCGACGACTGGATCGGCCAGAAAGTGTGCGACCTGGAACAGGCGGCACGCGCCCGGATCGCCTATATCTCCCGCCTCGGCGAGGCCATGGTGCCCGGTCCTAACCTGGTGGTGCAGGAGGGCGACGTCGTGCACGTGATCGCGACCGAGAAGGACATCACGGAGATCGCCAGGGTATTTGCGGCCCCCGGGCCCGGACAGGCAGGACACTGATGCGGGTCGCGATTGCCGGAGCCGGAGCGGTAGGCCGTTCCATCGCGAACGAACTCCTCGAGAACGGGCACGATGTCCTGCTCATCGACAAGAACCCGAATTCGATCAAGGTGCACAGCGTGCCCCGCGCGGAGTGGCTGCTCGCCGACGCCTGCGAGATAAGCTCGCTCGACGACGCCGCGCTGGAGCGGTGCAACGTCGTCATCGCTGCCACCGGCGACGACAAAGCCAACCTGGTGGTGTCCCTGCTGGCCAAGACCGAGTACGGCGTGCCGCGGGTGGTGGCCAGGATCAATCACCCAAACAACGAGTGGCTGTTCAATGAGTCGTGGGGCATCGATGTTGCGGTCTCGACACCACGCCTGATCTCCGCCCTGGTCGAGGAAGCTGTCAGCGTCGGCGACCTGGTACGGCTGATGACCTTCAGGCAGAGCGAGGCCAACCTCGTCGAGATCACCATGCCGGCGAACGCCCCGCTGGCCGGTGAGCGCGTCGGCAGCATCGAATGGCCGGTCGATACCGCCCTGGTGGCCATCCTCCGGGACGGCAGGGTCATCGTGCCGAGCGCCGACGACCCGCTCGAGGGCGGAGATGAACTGCTGTTTGTGACGAGCCAGGACGTCGAACGGGAGCTCGCGGCGCTCCTGGCAGGCGGTCACTAGGCAGAGCGTGCCCGGGCCGCTACCGCGTCTCCGTGATCTCCGGCCCGCGATCGAACGGGTTGAGCAAGTCCGGCTCCTGGGCCGCGAGCTGCCCCTCGAGAACCTGCCTCGCCTCGTCCGGAAGCCGGATCTCGAGCGGCTTGCGCGGCGGCTCCGCATGCTCCCCGCGCACGACCACGACATCGGCGAATATCTCCTCGAATGGCCGCGCGAGCTGCGCGTCACCGGCGGCGGGACCGCTGATCAGCCCGCGCAGGAACCAGCGCGGGCCGTCGGCACCGATGAAGCGGAGAAGCTGCGGCGGAACGTCGTGGCCCTCGGCGCCCTGCGGGACGACCCTGGCGAGCAACTCCGGCCCGAACGGGCCATCCTGCTCGGCGCTCTGACCTCCCGCCTTCGCCACCTCCTGGCCGATCTCCGGCAGGACCTCATCCCACAGTCCCGAGCTACGCGGCGCGGCGAACGGCTGCAGTTGCAGCCCGCTGTCATCGCTGACCACCGCGATCGAGATGCCGTCTTCTTCCCCCACGAACACCTGGACGTCGAAACCCTCGCGAACCGGAACCAGCAGGCTGCCGAAGTCGAGGCGCTCCCCCTCGGGATAGTCGCCCGCGCCGTCCCACGGGCCGGCAGAGCGCGTCATCGCCGGACGGACGACCTGGGAGTCCCGCAGCCGGGTCCAGGTCACCGGGTCGCCAAGATCGGCCCGGTCGGCCCGGGGCCGCCGGGCTGATGCCTCCGGCTCTCCGTCCTCGCCGCTCAGCCCGGCGGGACCGTCCTGCGCCCAGTCATCGGCGTCCTCAGCCAGATCGCCGGCCTGGTCGTCCCCCGCCCACTCAGCACCGGCCCACTCATCCTCGGACAGTTCCTCGCCAGCCCGCTCTTCTTCGGCGCTGGCATACTCGGAGAGTTCATCATCGGCTGCCGGGTAGTCACTGACGCCGGGCTCGGCGCCGGTATCTTGCTGGCCGTCACGGCGGCGGCGTCGGAACACCCCGCACGCTCCTTACTTCCCAGCCGGCCAGGCCGGCCGGGACCTAGTTCTCAGTCGAAGGACCGCCGGCCATCGCATGGCCTCCGGTCGAGCCATGACCGCCGTCGCCGCGCTGCGATCCGGGCAAGGTCACCACCTCACGCCAGAGCGGGCGTTCTACCTTCTGGATGACAAGCTGGGCGATCCGGTCACCCCGCCGGAGCCGGACCGGGTGGTCGGTGTCGGTGTTCAGCAGAATCACCTTGATCTCGCCACGGTACCCGGCATCGACAGTGCCCGGCGCGTTGACGATCGTCAGCCCGTGCCTGGCGGCAAGTCCCGAGCGAGGGTGCACGAAGCCTGCGTACCCATCTGGCAACGCGATGCACACGCCAGTGCCGACCGTGACGCGCTGGCCAGGCAGCACATCCACGTCCGCGGTGAGACACAGGTCACTGCCCGCGTCGCCGGGATGCGCGCGCAGCGGCACCGGCAGATCTGGATCAAGCCGCCGGATCAGCACCTCGACTGATCCGGGCTCGCCGCAGGCACACGCCATCTGACCGACCTCCGCAGGTAACTCCGGTTGCTCACCGTACTTGCCCGCAGGCTAGCCCTCCGGCCGGCCGTCGCGCAGGACCGGCCAGGCATAGGTGATAACGGCAGTCACCGGAACGGCGATGATGGCGCCAGGGATGCCGGCCACGATCCCGCCCACCGCGAGCACCAGGATGATAGCCAGCGGATGGAGCCTGACAATCCGGCCGATGACCAGCGGCTGCAGCAGGTGATCCTCGATCTGGTTCTCCAGGATGAAGACACCGAGCAGGATGACGGCGGCCACCCACCCCTTGGTGGCGAGGGTGACCAGGATTGCCAGCGCCCCGACTACCAGGATCCCGATGATGGGCACGTAAGCCGCGATGAATATCAGCACGATGAACGGGACCAGCAGCGGGACGCCGAGCAGCCAGAGCGCCAGCCCGATGAGCACGGAGTGGATCGCGGCTACCGCGGTCGTGCCCCGGATGTAGTAGACGAGTGCCTGCCACGCCGCCTGCCCCGCAAGGTCAACCCGCCGGTGCGCTTCCCCCCGTGATCCGCTGATCACGACACGCCAGATCCGCTGACCGTCCTTGATCAGGAAGAACGAGATGAACAGCATCAGGATGATCCCGGCCAGGAACTCCAGCGCGTATTTGCCAGTCGTCAGCACCGTCCCGGCTACTACCGACTTGTGCTGCGAGATGTACTTCAGGCCTTCTGAGGTGAGCCGGGAGAGCCGCGCCGCATTCAGGTGGAACGGCGGTCCGGCAAGTGAGCGCTCGATTTCGTTCGCGGTTCGCTGTGTTTCCCTGAACAGCGTCGGGTAGTCGGCGCTGACCTGAGTCGCCAGCAGGGTGATCGCACCGCCGATTATCAGCAGCGCGAGCAGGAAGCAGCACCAGGTGGCCAGCAGCGCGCCGGCGCCGCGGCGCCGCAGCCAGCCCGCGAGCGGCTGGAAGAGGGCGGTGAACAGCAGCGCCCCGAGCAGCGGCAGCACCACCAGGCGCAAGTACTCCGCGAGGCGGAATGCAAGGTAGATCACCAGGCCGGTGAGCAGCAGGCGCCACGACCACGCCGCCGCCTGGCGTAGCAGCCTTGACACCTGCAGGTCGGGGCTGACCGCGCGGGAGTCGCCATCCGGCCGGACCGGCCCGGCGGCTGCTTCAGGTCCGGCGGCTGCTTCAGGTCCGGCGGCTGGCTGCGGTCCAGGGCCCGGCTCCGGCCCGGCTGCTGCCGCACGCGAGGCCGCGCCAGCCTCGCCGGCCCGCCAGAGCCGCCGGACGGCGGTCAGTACCCCGTCGTGCTGCCTGGCGGCGGCCGAGGCCGGCTGATCGCTGATGTGCTGACTTGACCGGCCCGTCATGCAGTACAAGTTACGGCAGTCAACCACTGGCCCGCTGTCATGGCCTGCTGCCCTGCCGCTGAGCCGTCTCCGGGCCGGTCCTGCTGTCCTCCGCCTGCGGGAACTGGCTGAGGTAGCGAATCAGGAGCTTCATACGCTCGCCGAGATCCTTGAGCAAGATCAGCGCACCACGTGTCAATTCGAACGCCGCCCCCAGCGGTCGGCCAGCCGTTCGACAATCTGAGCCCAAGTGTCCTCGGGATCGGTGCGCACCTGGATCTCCACCAGGATGCCGCCAGCGCTTACCATCAAGTGGATGCGAGGCGGCGCTAGCCTCGCCGACCCGCCAGAGCCGCCGGACGGCGGTCAGTACCCCGTCGTGCTGCCTGGCGGCGGCCGAGGCCGGCTGATCGCTGATGTGCTGACTTGACCGGCCGGTCATGCAGTACATGTAACCAACTACCGTGGTGCCATGCACTTGTACCGGGAGCGCCTGTTCGCGCCGCCGCTATGGTGGGTGGTCGGGATGGTCACCATGCTGACCTTCGGGGCAATTGTCTGGACGGGCTTCGACCTCCTGATCACGATCGCCGTCTTCGGCACGCTGATCGCGATCACTGCCGCGTTTCTGCTGAACTGGGGCCTGGCGGTCATCGAGGTCACCGCGGGCGAACTGAGAGCCGGGCGCGCTACCCTGCCGCTGGCCATGGTCGGCGAGGTACGCGCCCTCGGCGAGGCACAGGCCAGGGCGCTGCGCGGGCCGCGAGCCGATCCGGCGGCCCACACACTGATCCGGCCGTACCTGCGGGACGCTGTCTACATCGAAGTCAAGGGCCCGGATCCGACTAGCCCGTACTGGCTGCTGGCGACCAGGCACCCGGCCAGGCTCGCCGCGGCCATCGAGACTTGCCGGCCCGTGGGCAGCCCTGGCGGCCTGAACATGACATGATCGCCCAGTCACCACAGCAGCACAACGGGTGCTGCGACAGCAGAACGGGCGCTAAGGAGGACCGGCTGATGGCAGCCAAGAACAGCGCGGGAAGCCGCGTGGTGAGCGCGCTGGTCGGCGCGGGCGCCGCCTTTGCGGCCCGCAAGGTACTGTCCTTCGGCTGGACGAAGATCACCGGCAAGGAGCCGCCGGAGCATCCCGAGGATCCGCAGGTCGCCCTGCGGGACGCGCTGGTCTGGGGCATCGTACTGGGCGCAGGCATGCATACGGCCAGGATGCTGGCCGCCAGGGCCACCACCCGGCGGCCCGCCGACCCAGACAAGACCTCGGCCTAGGCGTCGCGCCGGCCGTCTGCCGCACAGCCCGGCGGCCGCGTGGCGCACAGCCCGGTGGCCGCGCCGCGCCGCGCCGCGCACAGCCTGTCGGCCGTCTGCCGCACAGCCTGCCGGCCGCGTGGCGCGAAGCGAGCCGGATTGCCCTAGCATGACTGCGTGCATGGGAAGAATCGCTCGCGCCTGACCTACCAGATCGGTTACGCGATCCGTCACCCGGGCCGCATCACCGGGTACGCTCGCCGCCACGGCCGCGACACCTGGCTCTGGCTGACCACGCGTGATCACATCAGCTACTACCGCGCGGTCATGCGCTCCGATACTGGCAGGAGCAGTGATGCCGCGGTCGGCAGCAAGACCCGCGAGGCCTGGCTGCAGATCGGTCAGCTGCAGTTCGACTATCTGTGCAGCCACGGGCTCAAACCCGACATGCGGATGCTCGACATAGGCTGCGGCAACCTCCGGGCCGGCCGGCTCTTTATCGACTACCTGGACGCCGGCAACTACTACGGCACCGACATCTCGCCGGACATCCTGCTGGCGGCCCAGCGCACCGTCGTCGAGTACGGCCTGCAGCGCAAGCTTTCCTACCTCAGCCTGGTCAGCGACATGCGGCTGGAGTTCCTGCCAGACGGCTACTTCGACGTCGTCCACGCGCACAGCGTGTTCTCCCATTCGCCGCTTCCGGTGATCGAGGAGTGCCTGGCTCATGTCGGCCGGATCATGGCCCCTGGCGGGTTCTTCGACTTCACCTTCGACCGCACCGAGGGCACCGAGCACCAGGTCCTGCGCGAGGACTTCTACTATCACACCGACACGCTGATCGACCTGGCCAAGCGGTACGGCCTGACTGCGCAGTACCTGGCGGACTGGGAAGAGACCGGGCACGAGCAGTCCAAGATCCGGGTAACGAGGCCGGCCTAGCGGCCAGCGATACTTAATCTCCGCGTTCGCGGACCACACTTGTAACCACGAGGGCTTACCTGGCCCTAGTGGTCCAGGAGGTGGAGATGGCTGCCTACTCAGAGGCTGGACAGGCGAGAGCGCTCGCCATGGTCCTGGCCGGTGGGGCCGGCAAGCGACTGGCGCCGCTGACCACGGACCGGGCCAAGCCGGCCGTGCCCTTCGGCGGCCTGTACCGGCTGGTGGATTTCGCCTTGTCCAACCTGGTCAACGCCGGGATGCGGCGCATCTGCGTGCTAACCCAGTACAAGAGCCACAGCCTCGACCGGCATATCACCACGACCTGGCGGCTCAGCAGCCTGCTCGGCAACTACGTGACGCCGGTCCCGGCCCAGCAGCGGCTTGGCCCGCGCTGGTTCACCGGCTCGGCAGACGCCATCTATCAGTCACTGAACCTGATCTATGACGACCAGCCGGACATCGTCGCGGTGTTCGGCGCCGATCACGTGTTCCGGATGGACCCGCAGCAGATGATCGACCAGCACGTCGCCAGCGGCGCCGGGGTGACAGTGGCCGCGATCCCGGTGCCACGGGCTGAGGCGACGGCTTTCGGCGTGATCCGGGTGGCCCCGGACGGCCGCACCATCGAGGCCTTCCTGGAGAAGCCCGCTGACCCGCCGGCCATGCCAGGCCGGCCCGACATGGCGTTCGCCTCGATGGGCATTTACGTCTTCAGCGCGGACATCCTGGTGGACTCGCTGCGTGCGGACGCCGCCGACGACGCCAGCCGGCACGACATGGGCGGTGACATCGTCCCGATGCTGGTCGCCAAGGGCATGGCGCAGGTCTACGACTTCCTGGACAACAAGGTTCCCGGCGCAGAGCCGCGCGACGCCGGCTACTGGCGTGATGTCGGGACGCTGGACTCCTACTTCGATGCGCAGATGGATCTGTGCGCCGTGCACCCGATCTTCAACCTGTACAACGACAAGTGGCCGTTGCTGACCCACGTGCCGTCGCAGCCGCCGGCCAAGTTCGTGCACGACAGCGGCGACCGGGTCGGCCGGGCTATCAACAGCGTCGTCAGCAACGGCGTCATCGTGTCCGGCGGTCTCGTCCGCGACGCCGTGCTGTCGCCCGGTGTCCGCGTCAACAGCTGGGCCAGGGTCGAGCGCGCCGTCATACTGCACAACACCAGGATCGGGCGGCACGCCGTCATCGAGAACGCCATCATCGACAAGAACGTGGAGGTTCCCGAGGGCGCGGTCATCGGGGTCGACAAGGACCGCGACCGGGCCAGGGGCTTCGTGGTGTCGGAAGGCGGGATCACGGTCGTGGGCAAGGGCCAGGAAGTGCCGCTGTGACCAGGTCGCAGTCGTGACGGGAGCGGGCTCGTGACGGGAACGGACTCGTGACGGGAACGGGCTCGTGACGGAGACCGCTGACGTCCGCCAGCCGCTCCGGGTGGCGATGCTGACCAGGGAGTACCCGCCGGAGGTCTACGGCGGCGCCGGCGTGCATGTGGAGTACCTGGCCCGCTCGCTGGCCGGCCTGGTGGACCTGACCGTGCACCGGCAGGGTGGCTGGGGCGAGCTGAGCAGCCGGGGCGACCGGGGTGCCGACCGCCCGGCCACCGCGGCCGCCGGGGCAGGTAACGGCCCGCCCGCCGCGGTCGTGCACCAGCCATGGGACACGCTGGCCGCGGCCAACTCCGCGCTCCAGGTGATCTCCGCCGATCTCGCCATGACGGCCGCAGCCGGAGGGGCTGACCTGGTGCATTCGCATACCTGGTATGCCAACCTGGCTGGCTACCTGAGCTCGCTGCTCTACGGCGTGCCGCATGTGATGACAGCGCACTCGCTGGAGCCGCTCCGGCCGTGGAAGGCCGAGCAGCTCGGTGGCGGCTACGCCCTGTCGAGCTGGTGCGAGCGCACTGCCATCGAGTCAGCCGCGGCCATCATTGCCGTATCCCAAGGGATGGCCGCCGACATCCTCGTTTCCTATCCAGCGGTGCAGGCCGATCGCGTGCACGTCATCTACAACGGGATCGATGCGGACCAGTACCAGCCGGACCAGGGGCGCGACGTGCTGGACCGCTTCGGCATCGATCCGGCCGCGCCGTCTGTCGTCTTCGTCGGGCGGGTGACCCGGCAGAAGGGCCTGCCGGTGCTGCTGCGGGCCGCGGAGTGGATCGATCCGGCCGCGCAGCTCGTGCTCTGCGCGGGCCAGGCTGATACCGCCGAACTGCAGGCTGAGGTCACCGGGCTCGTCGAGCACCTGCGGGCGAACCGCTCCGGAGTGATCTGGCTGCCGGGCATGCTGGCGAAGCCCGAGGTGATCCAGATCCTGAGCCATGCCACCGTGTTCGTCTGCCCGTCCGAGTACGAGCCACTCGGGATCGTCAACCTCGAGGCGATGGCCTGCGGCGCTGCTGTCGTCGCGTCGGCCGCGGGCGGGATCCCGGAGGTGGTGGCGGACGGCCAGACCGGGCTGCTGGTACCGCCCGGCGACGAGCGGGCGCTGGCCGATGCCGTCAACGCGCTGCTGGCTGATCCGGCGCGGGCGGCCGAGTTCGGCGCCCGCGGCCGGAGCCGGGCAACGGCCGAGTTCAGCTGGGACAAGATCGCCGCTCAGACGGCCGGCCTGTACGCCAAGCTGGCCCGCGCTTGACCGCTCCACCGCTTGACCCGTGACCGCTTGACCCGTGATCTCGAAGGATATTGCACCGTTTCGGGCTAAATTCTTTACGCGTTAACGTCACCGCGGCCGAGAACGCTATGCGCAGTCAAGATACATCTTGATTCGGAGGCACGCTGATGGAACCCGCGGAGCCGATCCGGGCCGGTCAGGTGCCCGGGCCGGTCAGGTAACTGAGCCGGCTGCGGCGCCGGTGACCCGGTCGCCCCACCGGGCGATCTCGGCCGCAAGGTCCAGCGGCATGATCATCGACCCCGCGGCGGTCTCCTCCGCCCACGCCTCGGCCGGCACCCGCCACATCACCTCGAACTCGATGCCGCTCGGGTCCTTGGCGTACAACGACTTCGACACGCGGTGATCGCTGGCGCCGACGAGCGCGTTCCTGGCAGTCAGCCGGTCGCGGACGGCGGCGAGCTCCGCTAGCGTGCCGACCTCCCAGGCCAGGTGGTACAGGCCGAGATAGCTGCCGTTCGGCAACTGGCCGTCAGGCACCGAGAACAGGCCGAGGTCGTGGTCGTTAGCCGTACCACGGGCGCGCAGGAAGGCCGCCCGGCCCGGTATCTCCATGGCGACCTCGAAGCCGAGGGTTGCGGTGTAGAAGTCAACGGACGCGGCGAGGTCGCGCACGTACAGGACGGCATGATTCAGTCGGCGTACAGCCATTACGACTCCTCATTAGCTCACCCGGCATAATGCCGGGCCAAGCCACCGCATTCCCGCCGCAACGGGCCGCCACACTATGCTGATCACGGATCGCCCGCTGAACCCGATGGGAGTCATGCCGTGACGGATGGCTACGCCGAGGACCAGGACCGCCGCGGCTTAATCGATACGAGCGTGGCGCATCAGGCCCGGATCTATGACTACTGGCTGGGCGGCAAGGACAACTTCGCAGTCGACCGCGAGGCGGCCGAGCAGGCGCTGGCTGCCTACCCGGGCCTCCGCCGAGGGGTCCGCGCCCAGCGTGCGTTCCTGGCCAGCGCGGTCGGATACCTGGCGAGCCAGGCAGGCATCCGCCAGTTCCTCGATATCGGCACTGGCATCCCGACAGCCAGCAATACGCACGAAGTCGCCCAGGCGATAGCGCCTGACGCCCGCGTCGTCTATGTGGACAACGATCCCATGGTTCTCGCGCACGCCCGAGCACTGCTCACCAGCACCTCGCCGGGAGCGACCAGCTACCTGGACGCCGACCTGCGCGATCCGCAGACCATCCTGAGCGCCGCGTCCCAACTGCTGGACTTCCGGCAGCCGGTCGCCGTGTTGCTGATCGGCGTACTGCAGCTCGTCAGCGACGATGACGACCCGCACGCCATCGTCGCCCGGCTTGCCGAGGCGGTGCCACCGGGCAGCTGGCTGGCGGTCTTCCACCCGGCGAGCGACATCGTGCCCGATCAGATCGGCGAGGCGGCGCGCCGCGTGAACGCCCGCTCCGCGAACACGACCACGCTGCGCAGCCGGGAGCAGATCGCCCGGTTCTTCGACGGCCTGGAACTCCTGGACCCCGGCCTGGTGCAAGTCCACCGCTGGCGGCCCGGATCGGCCGCGCCCGACGACGGCGAGCAGATCGCCGGCTATGCCGGGCTAGCTCGCAAGCCGGGCTAGCTCGCAAGCCGGGCTGACTGACAGCTACCTCGGGTCCCGGTCAGTGCTCGCCCGGGCGGCAGCTAAACCCTGTCCGCCACCGAGCTAGGTCGCCGATACCGGGCCCGTGTAGACGCTGCGCGGCCGGATCGGGATGTTGCGCTCGTACTCCTCGAGAGCATGCGCGAGCCAGCCTGCCGTGCGCCCGGTCGCGAAGATCGCTTCTCCCGCGCCGCGGATCATTCCTGCCACTCCGGCCAGCACGGCGAGGGCGAACTCGATATTGGGCTCGGGCAGAGCGCGCCGGCGCGCGTCCTTTGTGACCGCCAGGGCGATCGCCAGTTGCGGCGCGTCGGGCGCGAACTCGGTAATCAGCCGCAGCAGCAGGTTCGCCCGCGGATCACCGTCCTTATAGACGAAATGGCCGAAGCCCGGCAGCCGCTCCCCCCGTCGGAGTACGTCACCGACCACCCGCGGTGCGTCGGCCGGCACGCGAGCCGACCCCAGCATCAGCTCGGCACCGAGCGCGGCCCCGCCGTGCAAGGCACCGCCCATCGCGCCGAGGCCAGTAGCGACGACGGCGTACGGATCGGCTCGCATCGACGCAGCGACCCTGGCGGCCAGCGTGGAAGCGGCTAGTTCGTGGTCAGCGACCAGGACCAGGGCCGCGTTCAGCACCCGAACCAGGCCAGCGGGAACCGGTCCGGCGCAGAGCTTCGCCGCGAGCCGGGCAGCAACTCCAGTGCCATGGGCCCCGTCCGCCGGCCGCCCGTCCGCCGACCACCCGTCCGCCGGCCACCCGTCCGCCGCCGACCCTGCGCCGCCCGCGCCATTCCCCGTCCATCCGTCGGGCAGGGCATCGGTCATGCCGGCTACCAGAGCCTTCCCGGCCTGGACGACAGCAGCGAGGTCCAGGTGCAGCCGGAATTGATCGGTGGCGGCCAGCGCCGGGACAATGACCTGCAGCCGCTCCAGCGGCAGTGTGCCGGCTGGCAGGGCAGCCTGGGCGGCGCGTCCGGCCGCGAGCGCCGCCGCGGTCGCCTGCCAGTCGCTGCCGGAAGCCGCCGCCGGGCCAGCAGTCCCCGCGCCAGGGCCCTCCTCTCCAGGGCCCCCCGCGCCAGGGCCCTCCGCTCCAGGGCCCCCAGCGCCAGGGCCGGCGGCCGGCAACGAGCCAGTCCACAGCAGCATTGCCACGTCCTCGAAGCTGCACCGCAGCGCCAGGTCCGTCGCGTCGTGACCACGGTAGCGCTGCGTGGTGCTGGTGATCTCGGTCAGTGCCGACTCGATGACCAGCTCAGCCAGGCCGCCGCCGGAGCGTCGCGGCCTGCCCTTGCGAGCCAGCTCGTCGACCTCGCCGGCATCGAACATGCTGGCCCGCCCGTCGGCCTCGCGGCGCCGGCTGAGCACTCCGCGGCTCACATAGGCGTACAGGCTGGCCTGCTTGATGCCCAGCCGCTGCGCGGCCTCGGCCGCGCCGATCCACTCGGTCACCGGCGTTCACCCCTGTCGTGCCGACGTCCGGTCAGGCAGCGGCCATCAATCGATACGTTGATTTCAATCAATATTGACACAGTCATGCAGTGGTGATCAATATTAGATCGGCTCTCGTTCGCCCGCCTAAGGAGTAGCAGCATGAGTGCCGCCTCAGCAGATGTCGCCACCGCGCCCTATGAGGCGCCCGCCGGGCTCGCCGGAGTGTCGGTGGCGCGCACCGAAGTATCCGACGTGCTTGGCCGACAGGGCTTCTACCACTACCGGGGCTACAACGCCGTGGACATCGCCCGTCGCGGCCGGGTGGAGGATGCCTGGCACCTGCTGCTGCGCGGCGACCTGCCCACCCCGCAGCAGCGGGCGAGCTTCGCCAGGGAAACGGCCGAACTGCGTGAGCTGCCTGCCGGCGTCGGTGATTTGCTGCCCGCCATCGCCCGGCTGAGCCCGCCAGGCTCGCTCGCGTCGCTGCGCACCGCGATCTCCGTCGCCGCCCAGGCCATCGGCTGCAAGCCGTGGACCGATCAGAGCGAGGCCGAGACAGCCGAGCAGGCACTGCGCCTGTCGGCGATCATGCCGGTGCTGGCTGCCCAGCTGTTCCGGCTGGCCAGCGGACAGCAGCCGGTGCAGCCGCGGGCCGATCTCGGCTACAGCGACAACTACCTCTACATGATCACCGGCGCGATACCCGGCGACCGGGCCAGGTATGCCGTCGAGCGATACCTGATGCTGACCATCGACCATGGCTTCAACAACTCCACCTTCACCTCGCGGGTCATCGCCTCCTCGGGAGCCGACCTGGGCGCCGTCGTGACCGGCGCGATCGGGGCGCTGTCCGGCCCGTTCCACGGCGGGGCTCCGGCGCGGGTATTCGACATGCTGGACGCCATCGGCACCCCGGACAACGCCGAGTCATGGCTGCGGCACGCCATCGAGCACGGCGACAAGCTGATGGGCTTCGGCCACCGGATCTACAAGACCATCGACCCCCGCTCGGCACTGCTGCACGAAGTGGCCAGGGAACTGCACAGCGAGCGCGTCGAGTTCTCCGAGGTCGTGGAGAAGACCGCGGTCCAGCTACTCGCTGAGCTCAAGCCCGGCCGTGAGCTGTACGCGAACGTCGAGTTCTACGCCGGCGTCGTGCTCGAGGCGGCCGGGCTGCCGCGAGAGATGTTCACCGCGACCTTCGCCTGCAGCCGGATCATCGGCTGGATGGCGAACGCGGCGGAGCAGATCAGCGACAACCGGATCTTCCGGCCGCTGGCGAACTACCAGGGACCGGCGGCACCGCGCGAGTTCCCGGCGTTCTGGCAGCCAACCGCGCCCTGACGACACCACCAGGGCGGGAACGGGCACTGCCCAGCCGGCCGCTTGCGCACCGGGTCCGCTGCGGCCGCAGCGCGGAGCCGATACGGCAATATAGCCTACCTGATACGGTTAGCCATATGAAGACTACCGTCGAGCTGCCCGACGAACTCGTCCGCGAGGCCCAGGAGATTGCCAGGGCCGAGGGGACGACGATGAGATCTGTGCTCGAGGAGGGACTGCGAGCCGTGATCGCCCGGCATCGCCGCAGTCAGGGGTACGTCATGCGGGATGCCAGCGTGGACGGACGCGGGCTGCGCCCCGAACTCGCCGGGGCCGGCTGGGCCGCGATCAGGGAGCTCAGCTACGGAGACCGGCTGTGATCGCGGTGGACACGAACCTGCTGGTCTACGCGCACCGGCGCGACTCGCCCTTCCATGAGGCGGCTGCCGCGGCGATTCGCGAGCTGGCGCAGAGCCCGGCACCGTGGGCACTGCCCTGGCCGTGCGTGCACGAGTTCTACTCGATTACCACGCATCCGCGCATCTACGACCCCCCGAGTAGCCCAGGCGAAGCAATCAGCCAGATCGCCGCGTGGCTTGAGTCGCCCGCTGTGGTGGCGCTAAGCGAGGGCAGCAACTACTGGCAGGCGTTGAGCTCGTTGCTGACGAGCGCCAAGGTCACCGGTCCGCTCGTACACGATGCCAGGATCGCGGCATTGTGCCTGAACCAGGGCGTCAGGGAACTATGGAGTGCGGATCGCGATTTCAGCAGGTTCCCGCAGATCAAGGTAACGAATCCGCTGGTGTGACATCAGCGGCCGGCGGCCGGCGGCCGCCGGATGCGCTAACCGCCGAGTTGCTTGCGTTCGCGGGCCCGGCGCAGCCGGCGGCGCTGCTCAGGCGACAGCATGCGGTAGGCGATGACCGGGATGGCGATCGCGGCCGCTATCACCGCGATGGCAAGCCACGGGTTGACGATGAACAAGATCAGCCCGATCACGACCCCAATAAGGCCATACCTGAAATGTGGTGCCATGCCGGACTCCCTCCGGGGGGAATTCGTTCCCCTCTTATATCAACTATCCAGGTCGGTCCCCAGTTCCCCCCTCCGGCCCTGCCCAGCGGGGGTGGTTGGGAGGACCCCTGCCTGCGGCTGGCCGGGCGAGCGAGTTCCGGCGTACCGGCCCGATGCTAGATGATGACATCCATGACGCCTTCGCTGCCCGCCTGAACTGAGGCTTCCGGTTGAGCCGGATCCCGGCGAGCGCAGTCTGTCAGTCTGCTGAGTGCGGCGGCGAGGAGTAACGCGCAACCGTGACCGCGATGATCAGCGGGACGTCCGCGGCGAACATGACCAGCAGCACCAGCAGTACGGCCAGCGGGGCGCCGCGGACATGATCACGGATGAAGGCGAAAGCGATCATGCCGGCCGAGATGACGTAGGCAAGCCCGGCCCATCTGAGCACCACGAAGAACCGGTTCCAGGCGAACTCCCGGAGCCGGCTTACCATGAGCGCGCTGGCCAGCAGAAGCACCGCGGCAACAACCGCGATCGTGATAGGCGCGGCCAGCGGCGGCCTGCGGGGCGCGTAAGACGCCATGACGATCCCGCCGACGACCACAAAAGCAAGCGAGACGATGGCGAACTCCGCGGCCGGCGGGAACCGCGGCGTCGCAGTGCCGGCCATGCTGGTTGGCGGCGCATGCTGCGAGGTCACTGTGTTGCCACCCGAGTCATGATGATCAGGGTGGCAACCTGCATCACGCCGGTGATGCCGGCCGTGTAGATGAACCGCCGCATCAGCTTCGCGATGACCAGGCCGTCGGGCTGCGACTTGCGCATCTCGAACAGCACCGCGATGTTGGCAGGCTCTAGCACGCCGAGCGCTACCACGGCCATCACGCCGACGACGCAATACGAGACGATCAGCCAGGAATGGTTCGGGCTGGACGGCGCCAGGTTTCCCTTGAGCAATGCGAGCTGAAAGCCTGCCGCCAGGGTCATCAGCACGACCGTTGGCATGATCAGCACCATCTTCGGCATGAACCGGGCGGTGAACTCTGCCCGCGCCGACAGCGAAAGCCGGCCCAGGATTGGGCCCACCACCAGTCCGACAAACAAGTCGATGGCCGTCCACAGCGCGCCGCCGGCCACATGACAGAAGGTGAGCGCCCACAGCCAGTTGCCGGCCACCGCCGCGATCACGAAGATCACGATCGCTGCCACGACGGGCAGTCCTTTGACGGGAACTACCTGGATCTGGCCCCTCGCCGACGGGCCTGCGGGGGCCAGCCCGGCCCGATCCTGCCCGACGTCCGTCATGACACCTTCCCCTCAGGCGCGGCGGCATCAGGCCGCGGCTGCATCAGGCCGCAGCTGCATCAGGCTACCGAGATTGCCGGGACTGTGCCAGAACCCGGTCCGGTGCGGCCCGGCCCGGTGCGGCCCGGCAGCTCGCAGCCGCAGCACACTCGCGGTTCCCGAAGCAGAACGGGCCGGGTCGTCGCGGCGAGCCTGGCAGTTCCGGGTCACCGGCCCGATGGTGGATGATGACCACATGATGCTCTCCCTGCCCATCCAGGACGAGGCCAACGAGCTGCTAACCCGCAATCCGCTCGCGCTCTTGATCGCCATGATGCTCGATCAGCAGGTGCCGCTGGAGAAGGCGTTCAGCTCACCGTACGAGCTGGCCAGGCGGCTCGGGCACGAGCCGACCGCGACCGAACTGGCCGAATACGACCCGGCCGCGCTGGCCGCGGTCTTCGCCGAGCGGCCAGCCCTGCACCGGTTCCCCAAGGCCATGGCAGCCAGGACGCAGGACCTGGCCAGGCTGATCGCGGACCGCTATGACGGCGACGCCGCGGCCATCTGGACCGGCGCCGCCTCCGGGAAGGAACTCGTGGCCAGGCTCGCTGAACTGCCGGGCTTCGGTGGCTACAAGGCGCAGATCTTCACCGCTTTGCTGGGCAAGCAGTTCGGTGTCCGTCCGGACGGCTGGCGGGAGGCGGCCGGCCACTTCGGCGAGGATGGCTCGCACTACTCGGTGGCCGACATCACCGACGACGCGTCGCTCGCCGCCGTCCGTGCCCATAAGAAGGAGCGCAAGGCCGCTGCCAAGGCCGGCTGAGCGACGGGCTGCGTCCGTAACGACGCAGGCCTGGGGACCGGTCGGTATCGCATCGGTCACGAAGCGCCCGGAACACGGCCGGGCGATCTTAACCTGCGCGGTGTCGTGTTCCGACGTCGGCAGCGGAGTATGATAAATGTATGAGAAGGATTACGGTTAGCCTTCCCGACGACCTCGCCGACCAAGTCAAGCGCGCTGCGGGCGGCGAGCGCCGGGTCAGTTCCTATGTGGCAGCGGCTCTGGAGGATTATTCCGAACGCGAGGACCTCGAGCAGCTGCTGGCCTCGTGGAATGCGGAGAATCCGGTGCCGATGGAGATCCGGCGACAGGTCCAGGGCGAGCTTGACGCCGTAGGCCTAGCCGACAGGGCTGGTCGCGATGACAGGATGGCCGGGTGAGCGCAGGCGCGGTCACTGGGCTCACGCTCGACACCGGCGCGCTGCTCGCGCTCGATCACCCCGGCAAGGCCATCGTCATGCAGGCCCGCGTGGACGAGACCGTGCGGCGCGGCGGCAGTCTGTGCATCCCGATCGGGACCATCGCCCAGGCGTGGCGCGGATCCCGCCAGGTCCGGCTGGCCAGGCTGCTGAAGTCGCGCGGCATCGACATCGCCATCATGACGCCGAACGTCGCGCGCAGCGTGGGGTTGCTGTGCGCGCGCACTGGCCACGACGACGTGATCGACGTGCACGTGGCGCTGTGCGCCAGGGAGCGCGGGCATGCCGTCGTTACCAGCGACCCCGACGACATAGCACGTATCGACCCGGCACTGCCGGTAATCCGGGTGTGAACGGGGCGCGTTAGTTCACCGTCGCCGCGGCATCTCGCCCAGCGCGACCCGCCAGTTAGCCGCGGCCGCGGGCGATCATGGCCTGCCGGCCCGAGCCTGCCGGTCCGAGCCGGCCGGCCAGTCCGGCCGGGCGGCGGTGTCAGTGGCATGCGCGATGATGTGACAGTGATCGAGGCGGATAGGCAGGTAGTGCACCGGCTAGCCGATCTCGTCGCGCCACCGCGGCTCGGCCGCAGTTTCCGCTGGCTGCTGGCTTCGTCCTGGGTGACGAACCTGGGTGACGGGATCACGCTGGCGGCCGGCCCGCTGCTGGTGGCATCGCAGACGCGCAGCCCCCTGACGGTGGCGATGGCTGCGTTCGCGCTGCGGCTGCCCTGGCTGTTGTTCGGCCTGTACGCCGGCGTGGTCGCCGACCGGCTCAACCGGCGCGCCATCGTGATCGTGACCGGCCTGGCGCGGCTAGCGATCCTGATGCTGCTGGTGTCATCGATCCTGACGCACCGCGTGGACATCGTGGTGGTCCTGGCCGCCCTGTTCGTATTCGGGGTCATCGAGACCTTCGGCGACACCACCTCCACCACGCTGCTGCCGATGCTGGTCGAAAAGCCCGATCTGGGCATCGCGAACTCGCGTGCGCTCACGGGCGTGATCGTGTGGAACCAGCTCGCCGGGCCGCCGGTCGGCGCCGCGCTGTTCGCCGCCGGGATGGCGCTGCCATTCGTCAGCGAGAGCGTGTGCGTGCTCGCTGGCGTGCTGCTGATCTCGCGAGTGCGGCTGCCGCCGCACATCGGCGCCGGCCAGCACGGCCGGGTCCGCGACGACATCAGCGAGGGCTGGCGCTGGCTGTGGCAGCACGCCGCGGTGCGGACGCTGGCGATCACGATTTTCACCTTCAACGTCACCTTCGGCGCTGCCTGGTCGGTGCTGGTGCTGTACGCGCGCGAGCGGCTCGGCATGGGCGCGCTCGGCTTCGGGCTGATCACCACGGCGATGGCGGTGGGCGGCCTGCTGGGCAGCGTGTCCTACGGATGGCTGGAACGGCACCTGCCACTGGGAGTCATCATGCGCGGCGGGCTGATCATCGAGACGCTGACCCACCTTGCGCTCGCGCTGACCCGGTGGCCCTGGTTCGCGCTGACCGTCTTCGTGATCTTCGGTGCGCACGCGTTCATCTGGGGAACGACATCGACAAGCGTGCGCCAGCGAGCTGTGCCCGCACAGTTCCAGGGCCGCGTCGGCAGCGTCTACCTCACCAGCGTCGTCGGCGGCATCGTGATCGGGTCGGTACTGGGCGGGCTGGTCGCCTCCGCGTGGGGCATCACCGCGCCGTTCTGGTTCGCCTTCGCCGGGTCGGCCGTGATCCTCGCCGCGCTCTGGCGCTCGCTCCTGAACATCGCGCACGCCGACGAGCACGCCCGCGCCAGCGCTCCCGCGACCGCGATCCGGTAAGGTCGGCGGTCATGCGCGACATTAGCTTCCCGCCCACCGGATCCGCGACCGTGCACGTCGTTTCCGCGGGCTATGCCCGCGAGGAGTCCGACGGCGAGCGCGTCGCCAGCACCGTCACGCTCATTCAGGACGGGAACGCCGCCATCGTCGTCGATCCGGGTATGGTCGCATCCCGGCAGGCCCTGCTGGCCGCCCTCGCCGGGCACGGGCTCGCGCCGGAAGCCGTGACCGATATCGTCTTCAGCCACCACCATCCCGACCATACGGTTAACGCCGCGCTCTTCCCGGCGGCCCGGATCCATGATCACTGGGCGATCTACGATGGCGACCTGTGGATCAGCCGGGAAGCCGATGGCTACCAGCTGAGCCCGTCGGTCACGCTGATGGCCACGCCCGGCCACACGCCGGAAGACATCACGACGCTCGCGGCGACACCCGACGGCGTGCTTGCGTGCACGCACGCCTGGTGGGCGTCAGACGGGCCGGCGGATGACCCGTTCGCCCCGGACGCCGCGGTGCTGTCGGCCAGTCGCGCCCGCATCCTGGCCGTGGCCACGGTGATAATTCCAGGGCACGGGCCCGCCTTCCGGCCCGGCGAGAGCACGCCCCGCTAACTCACCGTGGGCGCGCTCATGACACGTCGCCGGTGGCGCTGAACGCGGACAGCCGGACCGAGGCGAGCGCCAGCGACCCGACCGTCACGACCAGCCCCATGCCGGCCCCGGTGCCGAGGTTGAGGTAGGCATGCAGGGCGGCATTGTGCGCGATCGAGTTCGCCACCGCGAGGCTGTAGTGCCCGGCCGACAGCAGGCTTACGCCCGGCACCAGGCTCGCCAGCAGACCTTCCCAGAGCAGCACGTACAGCAGCCCGATCGCCAGCGCCTGACCGGGACTGAACACCGCGGTCAGCATGACGAACAGCGCGTTGTAGATAACGCAGCCGGCCAGAGCGCCCGCGAGCAAGCCGACGGCCAGGCGGCTCGAGGCGCCGGTGGCGATCGCGCCCGCCAGGTACTCGGGCACCGCCGCGAACGCCATCGTCAGCACGACAGCCACCAGGTACTTGCTGAGCACAACGGTTCGCCGGCGTACCGGCGTGGCCAGCAGGTGCAGGATGCTGCCGTCGTCGATGTCAGCGCCGAGCACGCTGCCGCCCACGATCAGCGCGGTCAGCGCGAGGATCAGGTATCCGACCGTGCCCAGGACCTGCGGCGGCCAGGCCTGATTGTGCGCCTTGGCCCTCAGCAGCGCGGAGATGCCGATCAGGATGATCGCTGGCAGCGCGAACAGCAGTGCCCGTCGCCGGCTCACGGCGGCGCGCAGCGTCAGCCGGATGATGTCGGCGTTGAGCAGGCCACGCATCGGCCGCCCCGTTCCGTTACGGTCCGCGTGGCGGCCCGTCGTCTTGCTGGCCGTCATCACGACGCCAGCAGGTAGGTGAAGACACTTTCCAGGGACTCGTCGGCGGGCAGCACCTGCCGCAACCGGATGCCGTGATCGCGGCTGACTCCGGCAACCTCCCTGGTGAACGTCCCGTAGTCGGACGCGCGAACCTGCAGGCCGTGTGCGGTCAGCTCGACCGCGCTGACCGCGGGCCGCCCGATCAGCGCCGCGCCGAGCGACCGGTCGTCGGATGAGTGCACCAGGAACACGTGCGGCCGGTTCGTCATCAGCCGCCGGATGGCCCGGAAATCACCGGAGGCGGCCAGCCGGCCGCCGACGATGACCTGGATCATGCCGGACAGCCGCTCCACCTCCTCGAGGATGTGCGAGCTGAACACGATCACCCTGCCCTGGCCGCCCTGATAGTGCAGCAGGTCCATCATCTGCAGCCGCTGCCGCGGGTCCATGCCGTTGAACGGCTCGTCCAGCAGCACAACCTCCGGATCATGGACCAGTGCGGCGGCCACCTTGATCCGCTGGCGCATGCCCTTGGAATAGGTGGCGATCCGCCGGTCCTGCGCTTCGCTCATCTCGACCAGCTCGATGGCCCGTCGCGCCGCCGCGCCGGCATCGGGCAGCCCGTGCAGCCGTGCGGTGACCGAGACGAACTCGGTGCCGGTCAGGAACGCGTACACCGAGTCGCGCTCGGGCACGACTCCTACCTGGCGGAACATGGCGGGATTGCGCCAGGTCCGCTGGCCGGCCACGGCGATCTCGCCGCGCGAGGGCGGCAAGAATCCGGCGATCATGTTCAGCATGGTCGTCTTGCCCGCGCCGTTCGGGCCGAGCAGCCCGGTGACGCCGGGGCCGATGGTCATCGAGATGTCGTTCACGGCCACGACGTTGCCGTACCAGCGGGACACCCCGCGCAGCTCGATCGTCGTCATGCCACGCCAACCTTCCGGTAACGCAGGATCAGGCCGCCGGCCGCCGCGACGGTGAGCAGCACGAAAACTGCCCCGTAGAGCGCTCCGTACTGGCCGACAGTCGTCGCCTGAAGCGCCGCGGCGGGACCGGGATTCGGTGCCTGCAGCCAGCGCAGCACGCCGCCGAGCAGGGTGAACGGGCTGATCAGCCCCGCCAGGCTCGTCAGCGCCGATGGCTGGCCGAAAGCTTGCGGGCCGAACGACTGGGCGCCGACATGCGCCAGCACGTTGGCCAGGATCCAGGAGAAGAACAGCGGGATGCCGATGGCGCAGATCGCGAAGACCCGCTTGCCGGTTGAGCTGGCCAGCAGCAGGCTGATGCTGGCCAGCAGCACCGCCCAGGCGGCCCCGTAGAGCAGGCCAGGCCCGAGCTGCAGGGTCTGCTCGAAGACCGCGTGCGTGCCATGCACCTGCGAGACGTTGCCGAGGTACAGGATGAGCACCGGGATCTCGACCATCAGCAGGCAGGCAAGCACGAACGCGGCGAGCTTGGCGGCCGGGTAGTCGATCCGGCGGATCGGCCTGGCGAAGTACAGCGGCAGCGTGTGGTTGCGCAGGTCAGCCGAGACGACGTTGGGTGCCTCCAGCGCCACGAAGATCAGCATCACCACAGTGCGGATCGACGGCACGTAGCTGTCGTAACTGATGATCGGGCTACCGCCCGGGTGGGTAGCCAGCGCCACCGCGTTGACCACGGCAGGCAGGCACATGATGGCGAACAGCAGCGACGGGAAGATCTTCGCCTTGGCGCCGCGCCGGAGGCCGAACGCGGACCGAAGGCTATGCCACATCAGCGCCCTGACGATTGCCGGGCGCCCGAGCCGGATGGCGTCATACCGGCGGTAGCCGATGTTGTGGATGACGCCGCCCCGGCCGGTCGTGGTATCGCTGCCGTTGCCGGCGCTCTGGGCGGCGGCCCCGGCGATACTGGCCGCCCGGTAATTGCCCTCAGCGGCAGCAGGGCCGGCCTGCCCGCCGCCCCCGGTGGCGTCAGCTGCCACTTGATGCTCCCGTCGGCTGCGATGCTGGCAGGACTGCCGCCAGGGCTGGGTCGGCACGGAACAGCTCCTCGATCCGGTGCCTTCGCTGTTCCATCCGGCTCAGCGGCAGGCCGAGGTCGGCGACGCTGTCCCGGATCACGTCGTAAGTTTCGTCGCCAGCCAGTTGCACGAGCAGGCCGCGCTGGAAGGGTGCCGGCGTCAGGCCCCGCCTGATCAGCTCGGCCTGCAGCAACTCGGCGCCCTCGTCGACTTCTACCAGCAGGACTGCGCTGGCCTTCGTGACCGAGCTGATGGTGTCGGCACGCAACAGGCGGCCGCCGTCGATTGCGACGACCTGATCGCAGATCTGCTCGATCTCACCGAGCAGGTGCGAGGCGACGAGGATCGAGATGCCGAACTCGGACCCGATCCGCGCGATCAGCTCGAGCATCGCCGTCCGGCCGGCCGGGTCCAGGCCGTTGGTCGGCTCGTCGAGTAGCAGCAGCCGCGGGTCGCCTACCAGGGCTTGCGCCAGCTTGACCCGCTGCCTCATGCCGGTCGAGTAGGTGCCGATCTGGCGGTAGCGCTCCTCGTAGAGGCCAACGTGCCGGAGCGAGTCGGCGGCGCGCTCCCGCGCGGCGCTGGCTGGCAGGCCGGACATCCGGCCGAAGTGCGTCACCAGCTCGGTGGCTGTCACGTCGGGTGGCAGGCAGTCGTGCTCGGGCATGTACCCGGTCAGCGTCCTGATCGCGAACCCGTCGGTCACGCAGTCGCGGCCGAGCACCGACGCGGTGCCGCCGGTCGGCTCAAGCAGCCCGAGCAGAATCTTGACCAGCGTCGACTTGCCGGCGCCGTTGGCCCCGATCAGGCCGGTGACGCCGGCGCCGACTGTGATCGTAAGGGCGTCAAGCGCCGTGACCGTGGTGCCGTAGCACTTGGTCAGCGCTGCCGCCTGAATCACCGCGGCCGGGGCATCCGCGACCCGGCCGCCGGCCGGCGGCATCGTCGGCGAGATCACTGTTCCTCCGCTCAGCGTTCCCCGGCCTGCCGCGCCCGCTGCCGTCGGCGGCGACTGCGCGGCAGGCGCCGCTTGTCGGCTATACCCTTCCAGGTTCCTCGCGCGCTCGCATCATTCGTGAGAGTGATTCCGGTGAACGTGCCGGCCTGCCGGGCACCCATGGGCATACGGCGCCGGCCGGCCGCCGGAATGCTCACGTTACGACGATGACTTTAACGCCGACGGCGTCATAGGTGGCCTGTGCCCGAGCGTCCCTGGTCGCCAGGGCTACCCCGTGCTCTCTGGCGGCCAGCGCGACGAGCGCGTCGTAGACGGCGCCGCCCGCAATGGACAGCAGGCTGAGAGTGTCCGGCAGAGCCCGGGCAACCGGGCCGCTGAGCACGAGCGGCGCTTCGAAGCGAGAGTTGAGCAGGCGTGCCGCGTCGGACGGCGCCAGGCGCGCGTCGCCGGGAAGCCGGGTGAGCACCGAGTAGGTCTCGGCGAGCGCGTGGCCACTCAGCGCCACCTGCTGCCCGTCCCACCAGCGGACGACGGCCGCGTGATCACGGTGTGAGCGGACAAGCAGCGGCACGGCCACACTGGTATCGATCGCGACCGTCACCTGCGGCCGGCGTCGATGAGCGCGAAGACGACGTCGTCGTCGACCGGCGTCCCGCCCGCCGAGACAAGCACGCCGTCCTCTTCCACCAGCCGGGCCGTCCGGCCGGCCGGCACTATCTGGACGCCCGCGCCGTACGGCGAGATATCGACCTTGGTACCGGGCAGCAGGCCGAGCGCGTCGCGAATGGGCTTGGGCAGGACGATCCGGCCACCCTGGTCAATCACAGCCTCCATGGGATGACGATACCATCGCGATCCCACGGCAGGCCGGCGCGCAACTGGTCAGGCTGAGCTATTTTGGGCCTTCGGGCGAGAGGTTTAACATGCCAGGGACTATGAAAATTCAGCTAGGGTCGCCGGCCTGTCCCTAGCCGTAGCCGGTAACCCTCGCTCTCCCGCCGACCGCCCGATTGGTGCCTGATCTTGCCCGGGAAGACCACCATGAGCTCGCCTGGTCTCGCCCGCTACAGCCGGCCGGTGATCATCGCGCTGCTGCTGGTGACGGTCATCGCCGGGATCCGGGCCGCCGGGCCTGCCGTGGCCGGGCGGGGGCCGTGGCGCCCGGATGCGCTCGCCATCGGGATCGGCCTGCAGACCGCGCTCGTCGCGCTGCAGGTCGTGCTGGCCGTCCGGGCCAGGCGCCGGCCAGCGGCCGGGCACCTGGCGCGCAGGCTGCGCACGGCGGTGCGTTACCTGACTGCGTTCGCCATGATCGTGATCGCCGTGGTCGCAGCGGTCAACCTGACCGGGGTCAGGGGCGGGAGCAAGCTGCTCAGGGCGCTGAGCGCGCGCGCCAAGCCGAACATCCGGCGGCCCGGCCGCCTGATCCGGCCGCTGGCGCCGGCGGACGGCCGCTACATCCTGTACGCGGCGATAGCCCTCATCGTGCTGGCTGCCCTCGCCGCCTGCGTTCTCGTCATCAGGCGGATGCGCGCGCTCTGGCCAGCGGGCTACCCTGCCGACATCGCCGACGACAGCGTCGAGCTGCGCAAAGCGGTCGAGTCCGGCCGCACCGCGCTGCACGCGGTCGATGACGCGCGGGCGGCGATCATCGCGTGCTATGCCGCGATGGAGGGCAGCCTCGCCGGAGCCGGCGCGGCCAGGACCGTCGCGGAGACCCCGGACGAGCTGCTCTCCAGGGCAGTCACCGCCGGCTTGCTCCACGGGCCGGCCGCAGCCGCGCTGACCGCGTTGTTCTACGAGGCCCGGTTCTCCAGCCATCCGCTTGCCGATGCGGCTAAGCACGACGCCAGGCAGGCTCTCGATGCGATCTCCGCCGAGCTGCACGCAATCCCGGCTGCCGCCGGCGGCGCGCCCGGCTCGCCGCAGGCCGGCCCGGCTATCAGGCCGGTGACCAGGTGACGCATCCGGGCGGCCAAGATGATACCCGGGCAAGCCAGGCTGCTGACGGCTGGCTCTCCGCCTGGCCCGAGCTTGCCTGCGCCGCGGTCCTCGTGCTAGCTACCAGCCTCGCCGTCTATGCCTATGCCGGCCTCGGTGCCGCGGCCTTCACGGTCTGCGGCTGGGCCATCGCCGCACTAGCCCTGCTGCCTGCGCTCATCCCGGCGGGCAGCCAGCCGCTGATCGAGCAGGCTGCGCGGCAGGGCCGGCAGCACACCAGCTTCCTGGGGTTCTGGGGCAAGCGCCGACTACTGCAGGACGCGACTACCTCGATGACCAGCTATGACACCGAACTGCGCCCGGTACTGCAGCATCTGCTGGCCGCCCGGCTGGCCGAACGGCACGGGGTTAGCCTGTCTAGCGACCCGGCGACGGCCAGGCGGCTGCTGCTGCCTGGCCGCCGCGACGACTCGCTATGGTTCTGGCTCGACCCGGCCCGGCCACCGCAGACCGATCAGCATCGAGACGGAATCCCGGTACGCGCGCTCGCCGCGATCATCGACCGACTGGAGCGACTATGACCGAACCTTACTGGACGCCCCGCCTTACGGCGGAGCGCGCTGTGGCGGTGCTTGACGAGATCGAACGGGCCGTCGTGGGCCGTCGCCGGAGCCTTGAGCTCGTCCTGATCGCCATCTTGGCCGGCGGCCATGTCCTGCTTGAAGACCTGCCCGGGCTCGGCAAGACGCTGATAGCCAGATCCTTCGCCACCACGCTCGGGCTGGAGTTCGCCCGCATTCAGTTCACGCCCGACCTGCTGCCCTCTGACGTGGTCGGGGCACCGCTGTACGACCAGCGGTCCGGCGAGATGGTGTTCCGGCCAGGACCCGTCTTCACTCAGCTGCTGCTCGCCGACGAGATCAACAGAACGCCGCCGAAGACGCAGGCCGCGCTGCTCGAGGCGATGGGCGAGGGGCAGGTCAGCATGGACGGCGTCACCCGCCCGCTGCCGCGGCCGTTCGTCGTGCTGGCCACCGACAACCCGATCGAGTACGAGGGAACCTATGAGCTTCCGGAGGCCCAGCTTGACAGGTTCCTGGTCCGGCTGCGCCTCGGATACCTCGCCACCGGGGACGAGGTGGCCATGCTTGCGCGCAGGCTCGACCGCGGCCAGGAGACGGCAGAGCTGAGCCCGGTCACCACCGGTGCTGAGCTGATCGCCATGCGCGAGTCGCTGGAGCAGGTCGAGGTGTCCGCGGACATCCTCAGCTACATCGTCGCGATCGTTCAGGCCACCCGGAGTCATGCGCAGATCCAGGTGGGTGCGAGCCCGCGCGGCGGGCTGGCCCTGGTGCAGCTGGCCAGGGCTCAGGCCCTGCTGGAGCACCGGGACTACGTGGTGCCCGACGACGTCAAGCGGGTAGCCGTTCCGGCCCTGGCGCACCGGATCACGCTGCGACCGGAACTGTGGGTGCGCCAGGTCCTGGCCGATGACGTGATCGCCGGCTTGCTGGGCAGCGTTCCGGTACCGCAGACCGACCCGGCAGCTGTCGTTGCCTGACGGCAGCGGGCACGCGGCACCGCGGCAGCTGCCGGTCCAATGGAGCCTGTCCGCGCATGCCCGGCGGCTGCTCGTGCTGGCGCTGACGGGCATCATCCTCGCCGTGATCACCGGCCGGCCCGAGTTCGCCGGGCTGGCAGCGCCCGCGCTGGTGCTGCTCGGAACGTGGCGATCTGGTCGGTCCCCTCAGGTCAGCGTGGCCGCCAGCATGACAAGCACCAGCCTGGTCGAAGGGACGAGGACCAGCCTCCACGTCGAACTCCACGGGCAGCAGGATTACCTGGCGAGGCTGCTGGTCGAGCCTGCTGATGCCGTCAGCACCGGCGATGCCGTGACCCTTCCCGATGGTCAGCAGGACCGGGCGGCGGTCCTGTGGCTGATGCCGGGTCGCTGGGGCAGGTACTTCCCCGGCATCCTGGCGATCACCTTCACCGATCGCTACCAACTCTTCGAGGGCAAGGCGCTCGCGCAACTGCCCTACGTGACCTGCCTGCCGGAACCGGCGCAGCTGGCGCAGACCGTCGTGCTCAGCCGCCTGCCGAGCCGGCTTGGCGAGCATCCGGCCAGGACCACCGGTGACGGCGGTGAGTTCGCCGGCGTGCGTGAGTTCGTGCCCGGCGACAGGCAGCGCCGGATCAACTGGCCGGCCACCACCCGGCGCGGGACCCTGCACCTGACCACCTTCGCTGCCGAGCGGACCCAGAACGTCGTCGTCATCGCTGACGAGACGACGGATGTCGGAGTGCCGGGGGCAACCTCGCTCGACCTGGTTCTGCGCGGCGCGGCCGGGGTCGTGACACGTTACCTGGCGAAGCGCGACCGCGTCGGGCTGATCATTTACGCTGGCCGGCTCAGCTGGGTCGGCCCTGGCCAGGGGCAGCGGCACTGCCATCGGCTGCTAGCGGAGATGACCTCCGCGCCGGGCGGCTGGGAACGCAAGTCGGGGTTCACCCGGCTGCCGCGCGCCGCGCTGCCGCCGGGCGCGCTGATCCTGGTCTTCAGCCCGCTGCTCGACCCGCAGATTATCGAGGCGCTGCGCGATTTGCGGGAACGCGGCTTCAGCGTGCTCGTCATCGACGTTCTCAATGCCGAGCCTGCCCACGACGGCAGCAGGATGTCCCGGCTGACCACCCGCACCTGGCGACTGGAGCAGCAAGCCGTCCGGTTCTCGCTGACGCAGATCGGCGTGCCGGTCGTGCACTGGGACGGAACCAGCAGCCTGGATGTCCCGCTGGCGCCGTACACCCGGCGGCCCCTGGTGGCCAGCCGGTGAGCCGGCCCGCGGCAGGTCCCGTGCCGCCCGAAGCGCAGCGGTCGCGGCTGCCCCGTGCCGGGCTTGCCGCCGCCGGGGTGCTCGCGGCCGGCGTCATCTGCTGGGCGGCCTTGCCGCTGACCGGGCGGGGCGCACCAGTGGCGCTGGTGATCGCCATCGCGGCCGGGGTGATGAGCATGGCCCAGCTTGCCGCCACCGCCGTCAGCATGCGCGATACCGACACCCTCGCCGCGTTCTCCGTCGCGGACCGGATCGCCCGGCAACTCGTCAGCCTGGTAACCGCGCTGCCCTGGACAGAGCTGATGATCGTGGCCGTGGCAGTACTTGAGGCACTGCACCCGGCGCCGCCCTGGCACACCGCCGTGCTGGGCGTGGCGCTGACCGGTTACCTGCTAGCCGTGCACCTAGCCGAGACCAGGCTCAGCGCCCGGCTGTTGCGCGGGCAGTTGCCGCTGCTCAGTATCGGCGTCGGGCTGACCGCACTGTCAGCGGGCGCGGCCGCGCTGCCCGGCTTCCCGCCTGGCTCTGCCGCGGCTGTGGTCCGGATCGCGGTCGCGGTCATCGCGGTCATCGCGGCCGGCCTGGCGATCCCGGTGTGGCTTGCCCGCAGCGGCGGCACGCCGCGCGGCCGGTAGCCGACGGGGCCGCGGCACGCCACGTGACCGGTAGCTGGCGGGTCAAAAGGACAGAGCCGGTCACCGGCCGGCCGCGTAACACTGCATGCCGCGCGGGCTCGCGGCCGCATAGAGCATCCCGCCGGAGCTGGACACCGCGGTGGTCCGGCCCAGCGACCACGGCGGCCGCACGCTCACCTCATGGCCCCGTGCCCGCAGGCCGGCCACCACGCTCTGCGCTGCCCTGGACTCGATGGCCAGCGACCGCGGCTGCGACTGCCGCGGGTAGAACGACGACGGGAAGTGGTCGGTGTGGAAGGCCGGGGCGTCGATGGCCTCCTGCAGGTTCATCCCGAACAGCACGTGGTTCAGGAAGAACGCGAGCGGCCACTGATCCTGCTGATCCCCGCCAGGAGTGCCGAAGGCGAGGTATGGCCGGCCATCGGCGAGGGCAAGGCTTGGCGACAACGTCGTGCGCGGGCGCCGGCCCGGCGCCAGCGTGCTCGCCAGCCCCGCCGTGAGCGTGAACATCTGCGCCCGGGTGCCCAGGCAGAAGCCAAGGCCAGGGATGACCGGCGAACTCTGCAGCCAGGCGCCGCTTGGCGTAGCCGAGACCATGTTGCCGAACCGGTCGGTGACGTCGAGGTGGCAGGTGTCACCCGGCCCTAGCTCGGGCACCGATACCGAGCCGGCCGCTACCGTCGGCTCGCCGGTGCCCGAGCCGGCCCTATCCGGCGCCCGGAAGCCCGCGAGCGCGAACTCGGGCAGTCGCGGCACGGTCCCGTCCGGTGACCCCGGCAGCAGTTCCGCTGAGGCGCGCTCGCCGACCAGCCCGCAGCGAGCCTCCGCATACGCATCGGAGAGCAGGCCCGCCAGCGGGACGGCGGACTGCCGCGGGTCGCCGTACCAGGCCTCGCGATCGGCGAATGCCAGCTTGCCTGCCTCGATCACGGTGTGAATGAACTCCGCGCTGCCTGGCTGCAGGTCCGCGACACCGAGCCGGTCGAGCAGCGCGAGTTGCTGCAGGAAGACTGGTCCCTGCCCCCACGGGCCGGTCTTGCACACCGTGAGACCGTGGAAGTCAGCGGTGACCGGCGCCTCGACGCTCGCCGCCCAGCCAGCCAGGTCGTCACCGGTGAGCAGGGCGCGGTTCCGCCGCCCGGTGACGTCCATGACGTCGGCGTCGGCCAGGTAAGCGGCAATGGCATCAGCCACGAAGCCCTCGTAGAAGGCACGGCGCGCTGCCTCTATCTGGCGTTCCCGGCCTGGTCCTGCTCTTTCCGAATCGGTGAGAATACGCCGGTAGACCGAGGCGAGCGGCCGATTGGTGAACCGGCTGCCGGGCGCCGGCACGCCGTCGGCCAGGTAGATCTCGGCTGAGCCCGGCCAGTGCTCACGGAAGGTCCCGGCCACCGACGCGATGGCGGCGCTGGCGGCAGGAAGCATCGGATAGCCGCTCTCGGCATAGCCGATGGCGTACTGCATGACCGAGCGCAGCGGCAGCGTGCCGTACCGCTCGAGCAGCAGCAGCCATGTCCCGAACGCCGCCGGAACGCACGCGGCCAGCAGGCCGGTTCCCGGTATCAGGTCCAGGCCAAGGCCGGCGAAGTGCGCGGGCGTCGCGGCGGCCGGTGCCGGACCCTGACCATCGAGGACGAACGGCTGTCCCTCGGCGGCGCTGAAGCCGATCACCGGCACCTCGCCGCCCGGCCCGTTCAGGTGCGGCTCTACCACCTGCAGCACCAGGCCGACCGCCACCGCGGCGTCGAAGGCATTACCGCCTTCCTCGAGCACCGCCATCCCGGCCGCCGAGGCGAGCCAGTGCGTCGACGTCACCATGCCGAACGTCCCGGCGAGCTGCGGCCGGGTCGTGAACGGCGGGCTGGTTGTCACCGAGCGGTATCCGGGGCCCTACTCCGGCAAGCCTGCCGACGCCGTGACGGCGTCGCCCACCGCGGTCTGCAGCGGGAAATGGCAGGCGGCTAGGTGGCCCTCACCGGCGAACCGCTGCACCGGCGGCTCGACGTCCGCGCAGATCGCCTGCGCGAACGGGCACCGGGTACGGAACCGGCAACCCGACGGCGGATGGATGGCACTCGGCAGCTCTCCGGTAACGCCCTCGCTGACCTTGGCCTTCTCCGCCCCCGGATCGGCGACCGGCGCGGAGTCCAGCAGCCCCTTGGTGTAGGGGTGCGCTGGCCGCAGGTACACCTCTTCGGCGGGCCCGACCTCGACCAGCTTGCCCAGGTACATCACGCCGATCTTGTCGGAGAGGTAGCGGACGACGCCGAGGTCGTGCGAGATGAACAGGTAGGTCAGGCCAAGGTCATGCTGCAGTTCCTTCATCATGTTCAGGACCTGCGCCTGGATCGACACGTCGAGCGCGGAGACCGGCTCGTCCGCCACGATGAGCTCCGGCTGGAGCATCAGCGCCCGGGCGAACCCGAGCCGCTGGCGCTGGCCGCCGGAGAATTCGTGCGGGTAGCGGTCGGCTGCCGTCCGCGGCAGGCCGACCTTGTCGAGCATCTCGCCGACCTTCTTCAGCTGCTCCTGCTTCGAGCCGAGGCGCTGGATCACCAGCGGCTCGCGCAGCAGCGTGCCCGCGCGCATCCGCGGGTCGAGCGAGGCGTAGGAGTCCTGGAACATCAGCTGAATGTTGCGGCGCTCCCGCCGGTACTCGCGGCCAGAGCTCTTGGCCAGGTCCTTGCCCTCGAAGCTGATCGAGCCGCTGGTGGGCTTTTCCAGCCCGACAACCAGCTTGCCGATCGTGCTCTTGCCGCAGCCGGACTCACCGACCAGGCCGAACGTCTCGCCGCTGCGGATCGTGAAGTTCACGTCCGCCACCGCGCTCAGCCAGCCGACGCGGCGCTGCAGCACGGCGCCCTTGGTGACTGCGTAGTCCTTCACCAGGTGGCTGACATCCAGCAGCACGTCGCCGATGCCGGGTCCGGCCAGCGCCGCCTCGGCGGGTGCCTCGTTGTAGGTAGCGAGACGGCCGGTATCGCTGCGCTCCGACGGCCCGACCGGGTAGAAGCACCGGAACTCGTGCCCCGTCACCTCGCTGACAAGCTGCGGCTCCTCCTCCCGGCACCGGTCGACCGCATACCGGCAGCGCGCCGCGAACCGGCAGCCGGCCGGCGGGTTGACCAGGTCCGGGGGCAGGCCAGGGATGGAGTACAGCCGCTCGCCGGCATCGGCGGCCTTGTCCGGCAGCGCCTGGAACAGCGCCTCGGTGTAGGGATGCCGCGGCCGGTTGAACAGCGTCTCGGTATCGGTGGACTCGGAGATCCTGCCCGCGTACATGACCGCCACCCGGTCCGCGCGGCCCGCGATCACGCCCAGGTCATGCGTGACGAGGATGACCGACATGCCCAGGCGGATGCGCAGGTCGTCGATGAGTTCCAGGATCTGCTTCTGGATCGTCACGTCCAGGGCCGTCGTGGGCTCGTCCGCGATCAGCAGCTTGGGCTCGCACGCCAGCGCCATGGCGATCATCACGCGCTGGCGCATGCCGCCGGAGAACTGGTGCGGGTACTCCTTGATCCTTTCCCGGACGCGCGGCATGCCGACCAGGTCCAGCACCTCGGCGGCCCGGTCCATCGCCTGCTCCCTGGAGACCTCCCGGTGCAGCGCGACGGCCTCGGCGATCTGCTTGCCCACCGTCATGGTGGGGTTCAGCGAGGTCAGCGGATCCTGGAAGATCATGCCGATCTCGTTGCCGCGGATGTTCCGCATCTGCTCGTCCGACAGCGTGGTCAGTTCCTGGCCGTTGAGCTTGATGCTGCCCCCGGCGATGTGACCGCCGGTGGGCAGCAGGTTCATGATCGACAACGCGGTCATGGTCTTGCCGCAGCCGGACTCACCCACGATGCCCAGCGTCTCGCCGGGTTCTAGCTGGAACGAGACGCCGTCGACGGCATGCACGACGCCCTCGCGCAGCTTGATCTGGGTGCGCAGGTCGTTGACTTCAAGTAGCGGCGCCACTAGGCCACCTTTCTCCTACCGGCGCTGCAGCCGGGTCTCGAAGGCGTCGCGGAGCGCGTCGCCGATGAAGTTGAAGGACACCGCGGTCGCGATGATGAGCAGGCCAGCCGGATAGATCAGCCACCAGGTATTCAGGTTGACGTACTGCAGGCCGTTCGACAGCATCGAGCCCCAGTCGGTCGCCGGCGGCGGGACGCCGAAGCCGAGGAAGCCGAGGCCCGCCAGGATCAAGATCGAGTCCGCCACCGCGAAGGTGGCCTGCACGATGATCGTACCGATCGCGTTCGGCATCACGTGCCGGAGCACCGCACGGGAATTGCGGCCGCCAGCCACCTTGACCGCGGAAACGTACTCCCTGGTGCGCAGCGAGAGCGTCTCGCCGCGTACCAGCCGGGCCGGGCCTGGCCAGTAGGTGGCCGCGATGACCAGGATCAGCGTTCCCGCGCTGGGGTGGATCAGCACCGCGAGGATGATCACGACCATGATGAACGGGATCGACAGCACCGCGTCGACGATGCGCATCATGAACGCGTCCACGATCCCGCCGATGAAACCGGACACCGCGCCGTAGATCGACCCGAACAGGCAGGCCACGAACGCGGCCGCCAGGCCAACCTTCAGCGAGTTCTGCCCGCCGACCATCAGCCTGCCGACGACGTCGTAGCCGAGGTCATCGCAGCCGAGCAGGTGCGCGGAACTCGGATGGCACAGGTAATTCTGGGTCTGCACAGTCACCTGCGGGGTCACGTAGATGTGCGGCCCCGCGAAGCAGAACAGCAGGATGAAGATCACGAAACCCAGCCCGGCCAGCGCCAGCTTGTTCTCGGCGAAGACTTCCCAGCCGCGCCGGAACAGGCTCCGCGACTTGGCCTGGACCTGACCAGGGGTCGCCGGAACCGACGGCGCCTCGGGGATCAGCGTGCCGGGACCGGCCGGGTCAGCATGCGGCATCATCGCCATCAGGTGTACCTCACCCTCGGGTCGAGCATGGCGTAGCCAATGTCGGCGAGCAGGTTGCCCAGGATCGTGATCAGCGTGGTCAGCACGGTGATCGCCAGCATGAGCTGAACGTCGGTGTTGAGCGCCGCCTGGTAGAACAGAAAGCCCATGCCCGGGTAGTTGAAGACAACCTCGATGAAGATCGCGCCGCCGATGATCACCGGCAACTGCAGGCCGAGCAGCGTCACGATCGAGATCAGCGAGTTACGGAAGATGTGACCCCACAGGACGCGCCGCTCGCTAGCGCCCTTGGATCGCGCCGTCCGGACGTAATCCTGGACGATGTTGTCCATCACCGACGAGCGCATGTACCGGCTCCACAGCGCGAACGCCACGAACGCGTAGGTCGCGACGGGCAGGACCAGCGCCACCGGGTCGGCGAGGATGCCGCCGATCGACGTGGCCGACGGCGCGAAGGCCGGGAAGATGTGCAGGTTGACCGCGAACCACTGCACCAGCAGCAGGCCCACGAAGAAGGTGGGCGAGCCGTAGCCGAGGAAGCCGATGCCGGTCACGACGTGGTCGAGGACCGAGTAGCGGCGGACGGCCTGGAGGATGCCGAGCGGGATGCCGATCAGCAAGCCCACCCCGGTGCCGATGAAGGCAAGCACGATCGTCCGCGGCAGCGCGGCCCAGATGAGGGTCGAGACCGGGGCGTTCTGCTTCAGGTCGAAGCCGAAGTTCCCGTGCATCAACTGCCAGAGCCACTTGCCGTACTGAACGTACAGCGGCTGGTCGAAGCCCCACTCCTTGGAGTAGGTACGAACCTCGAGCGGGGTTGCCCGGATGCCGAGGATGGCCCGCACCTCGCCGCCCGGCACTAGGTGCAGCAGCAGGAAGGTAATGATCGTGACGATCAGGGTGACGACGATGGTCTGGAGCAACCGCCTGATCAGGTATCCGGTCACCGCGTGCACCCCACTTCGTACCGTACCCCGGCTTCCCTGGCCAGCCAGGCCACGGCAGCGACGATCCCCAGCATCGAGAGCGATGGGCCACCCGCCCGCGCGCCCGCCCTGGCGAGCTTGCCGACCGACTGCATCGGGCTCCCTCCATAGTGCGCCGACCAGTTGTTACTCACAACACCCCAGATTCCGGGCCGGTCGCCGCGCTGACGTTTCCGCCAGCTCGGCGACCGGCCCGAGTGTCCTGCTAACCGATCAGCCAGTGGAGCCGCAGGTCGCGTTACTGCAGGTCCAGTACTGCGGGTACCACGTCAGGAACGGGCTCCACGTCGCGTTGTGCAGCTTGTTGCTGACCGCTACGATGCCGGTGTTCCATGGCATCCACAGCGCCGGAACCTGAGTCGCCGTGTAGTTGGCGTAGTTGTGGAACACGGTCATGCTGCCGCTGGTGTGCGTGGCGTTGATGAGCGAGTCCATCGTCGGGTTGCTGTAGCTGCCGGAGTTGTTCGGTGATCCGGTCTGGTACAGCGGCTCACCGGTCGGCTCGAAGCCGGGCCCGTTGAACAGCCAGCCGCCCAGGTACAGGAACGTCCACTTGCACCGGGACTCCTTCGGCGTGCACGGAACCGTGTCGCCCAGCAGGGTGTCGAACGTCTCCGGCTCGGCGGTGAGCTGGATGCCCGCCTGGCCGAACCCGGACTTCAGGATCTCGACGAACGACTGCTGCGTCGAAACGCCCGAGGTGTACAGCATCGAGAACTTGGCCTGCGTGCCCTTGGCGACGCCCGCGCCGCAGTCCGACGCTGCCGTGCCAGCCGACTCACAGGTCAGCACCCCGCCGACGACCTTCCAGCCGTGCGAGGCAAGCAGCGCCTTCGCCTTGGTCGGATCGTAGGGGTAGGGGCCCTGTCCGCCGTTCTCCTGCATGGCCGAGGAGATGAACGGGTTGCCGGCGCTGGGCTGCGGCGGCACGCCCGAGGTGGTCGGGTAGTTGTACCCGCGGCCGACCGACGAGGACATCGCCTTCTGGTTGTTGAGCTCCATCAGCGCCTGCCGGAAGTACAGCTGCTTGAACGCCGGACCGTAGGTCGGGTTGTTGAAGTTGATGTAGGCGTAGCCGATCCCGTAGGAGTAGGCAACATCGAGCCCGTACCCGGCTGATGCCAGCGGGTTCGATGGCGGCAGGAAGCCCTTCCCGGCCGGGGCCAGGTCACTGTCCGGGATCTGGATGTTCGGGCCGTCCGTGGTCAGGGCACCGGTCTTCAGGCCGGTGTAGACCGTGGTGTCACTGGTGTACTCCACGAACTTCAGCGTCACCGACGCCTTCGGCGCGCCGGAGTACTTCGGGTTCGGCACCAGCGTGAAGTTGCCGTTCACGTTGTAGGAAGTCAGGTGATACGGACCGTCCACGACCTGCCACAGCTTGTTGGTCGCATAGGTCGAGGTGTCCTTGTTCTGCGCGTTCATGAACGTGAACACGGCCTTGCACTTGGCCCAGCCGTCAGCAGCGCTGTCGGTCGTGCAGCCGCCGCTGCCCGGGGCACCGGTCAGGCTCGTCACGTCCCACGCCATCGGCATCGGCTCAAGGATCGCGAGCTGGTTGTAGGTGAACCAGGTGTTGCCGTAGGCCTGCTTGAGGTTCAGCGTCACCTGGTCCGGGCCGGTCGCCGAGTACGACGACATGTTGTCCGGCAGCAGACCCGGCGAGTAGCCGGCGAAGTTCGCCTTCTCCGCCTCCAGCATGTTCAGGTCCAGGATCAGGTCCTTGGCGTCCACGGACTCACCGTTGGACCACTTCCAGCCCTTCAGGTTGATCACTACCGTCTTGCCGCCGTTCTTGTAGATCGGCGCGTCGGCCGGCGACAGCGGGTAATCCACCGTGACGTTGTTGCTGGTGTTGTTGCCGAACTGATACAGCGGAAGCTGCATCTGGTACATGAAGTCCTCGTAGTTGGCCACGCTGTAGCACTGCGTACCCGTGAAGGGGTAGATGCAGTTCGCGCCCGTCCCGGTGACGATCGGCAGCGTCGCCACCGCGTTCTTCACCGAGCTGCTCGAGTTGCTCGTCGTGCCTGAGTTGCTGGAACCGCACCCGGCGGCCAGCAACGCGGTCGCGGCTACCGCAGCGACCCCCGCGACGCCCATATTGCGTCTGCGTTGAAACATGTGTACTCCTTCGTTGCGGCGCTAGTAGCACGCCCGAGCCGATTCACAACCCAGGCGCCGTGACTCTTCGTGCGCGCGCAGTTACCAACCCGACACCGTCACAAGATATCTAAAGACTTGAGTAATCAGGCCTTAAACCCTGCTTCGCGTAGTTCGGGACCGGTTCTACGCCGTCGATTCGTCTCACTGGCGTCCGGAGCCGGTCCGGCTCGGGGTTCGCTGGCAAGGCCGCTCGCGCCAGCAATCCCGTCCCCCTTCCGGCTACGGTCCGAAGCAGCGTAGTTGGAGTGCGGTGTCGATGTGGTGCACGATATGTCACAAGTTCCTATCGATGTCGTCGAGGGCTCACCTCGGCAACAATCGGGCACAGCGTACTAAAGAGTGATTGTGGTTAGGACAGAAGGGTGCCAACCGGCGCTGGCTCCCGACCGTCTTAGCTGTTGAACGGGTCATCATCAAGCGTGAGCCCGACGAAGCGCACCCCGTCCCAGCGCATTAAGGAGCACTGGCATGATCCCCGCTCCGCTCATCGCGCCGCACAAGCGCACCGCCGCCGCATTGACGGGCACCTGCGGGCTCATCATGGTGGGCCTGCTGATCACGGCATGCAGCACGGCAGGACCCGGACAGGCTGCGGCCCAGTCGCCGTCCGGCAGCGCCGGCTCGGCAGCCAGTCCGGCGGTCAGTAGGCCGGCCTCGGCCACCCCCTCGACCGGGACGCCGGCCGGCAGCACGCCCGCCGGGGCGCCCGGCTGCCTCGCCTCCGGACTGCAAGCCCAGCTCGGCGCTGCCCAGGGCACGGCCGGGACGATCTACCAGGTGATCGTGCTGACCAATACCTCGGCGTCGAGTTGCACGCTGCAGGGATACCCCGGTGTGTCATTCGTCACAGGACCGGGCGGACATGAGATCGGCGCGCCGGCGGCCAGGAATCCGGCTGTCGCGGTGACACTGCTCACTTTGCCAGCGGGCGGAAAGGCCAATGTGCTGCTCGCCGTCCACGATGCGGGCGCTTTCGGTGGCTGTCGGCTGACCAGCGCTGACTGGCTTCGGATCTACCCGCCCGGCGACTACGGCAGCCTCTACGTCCAGTACAAGGCCCAGACCTGCGCGAATCGCGCTAAGTCGATCACGACTGTGACCGCCGTGGCCGCGGGGGCGGGAAGTGCCTCGTAGCGCAGCGGGCTGCCGGCCAGATCACCGGGCTGCGTCCGGGGCCACTGCCAGACTCCCCGGGCGGTGGTGGCGCTGCCTGGCGTGAGAGCATTTCCCCAGCACGCTCGGGTGCACAGGTAAGGTCGGTCATCATGCCGCGAACGCCCTCATCCGCACGGACGCCGACTTCCGCGCCGATGCGATCATCTGCCGCCGCTGCGCGCGGCCGTCGCGGTTCCGGACCGGTGCGGACAGCAGCCGCAAGCCTGTTCGCGATGCTCGGCACCTGCCTGGTGGCCGGCTGCGCCGTTCCGGCGCAGGCTGGTCCGGTGATCCAGCTCAGCTCCGCGCAAGTAACTGAGCCCAGCGCCAGCCGCGTCACCGACGTGTACGTGGACGTGCAGAATAACGGCGCGCAGACCAAGCTCATCGCTGCCAGCCTCAGCGTTGGCGGGCAGGTGACGTTTCGCTCGCCGGTGCGCTCCGGCCAGGTCGAGATGCGCACAGTGCCGTCCATCACGATCCCGGCCAAGAGCTTCGTGGGCCTCGACCCGAACGCATCGCATCTGCTTGTCACGGACGCTGGGCCGATGAAGGCCGGCACCGAGATCACCATAACGCTGGTGTTCGCGCACGCAGGTGCATTCTCGGTGGCCGCGATGGTGACCAACCCGGAGTCCGGCGGGGCCAGCTACTTCCTCAATTAGCGGTCGGCGCGTGCCAGCACGGCCGGCGGGCGCTCGTGCGAGCCGCGCGCCGGGCTGGGTTGCGGCCCCGGCCAGTCGCGATATATCGTTTCAGGGTCAAGCTGCACGCTAGCGTACGGAGGGCAGATGGCAACGCAGCCGAGCTTGCGCATCGGGGACCGGGAGCGGGACGCCGTCGCCGCCGAACTGCAGGAGCATTACGCACATGGCCGCCTGACGCTCGAGGAGTTCAACCAGCGTCTGGACGCTGTCTTCGCCGCGAAAACGCAGGGCGATCTCAGCCAGATCACCGCCGACCTGCCACACGTCCGCTCTGCCGGGGCAGCCTTGCCAAGCTCTGGCACCGGCCGGTCGCCACAGCGCGCAGGCGAGCCCTTGCCCGGTAGCCGGGCTGCTAGCGGCTCGTCGCCGGCCGGGTGGGCTGCCGCAGCCGGCTGGCCCGGCCGCGCATCGGCCGGCGCGGTCGGCGCTCGTGCCAGCTGGTCAGGTGCCACCTGGTCAGGCGACAGCTGGTCAGGCGGCAACTGGTCGGGCAGCAGGCGGCGGCGCGGCCGGTTCGGCGTGCTGACTACCTTGCTAGCCGCAGTCGCAACCTGGCTCCTCGTCTACGAGGTGCTGCTGGTCGGCGTGCACTTCGCGTGGCCGGGGCGGCTGGGCCTGCTGGTCGCGATCTTCACCCTCATCCGCGGCCTGCTCCGGCGCATCTTCCGTGGCGGGCGCCGGCGCTGGTAGCCGCACCCACCGGCACCCTGCACCTCCCGGTGGCCAGCAAGTCACTCAGCTGGCTGCCGGTGCCCGGAGCGGAACAACCAGGTACCGGAACTCGGCTGGGCGGTCCGGCTCATCATCGGCGCTGTCGGCCGCCGCCTGGCGGCCTGGCTCGCCATCACCTGCGGAGCCATCACCTGCGGCCCAGGTGATGAGCGCGGGCTTGGCGGAGCTGGTGAACTGCAGCCTGATCTGGCCAGCCGCGGCCGACAGGTTGTCATCGGTCGCGCCTGCCTTGGCCTGGCCGGTCAGCACCGCAGCCGCCAAGCCGTCGAGCAGGTAATGCGGGTTGAACGAGATGACCTGATCGGCGCCCGCGAATCCGACGGGCACCGACTCGACCGCCCTCGCCCGGCCGTCGGACTGCGCCTCGACCACCACAACGTTGCGGCGGAATGCCAGCTGGACTGGCGTGGTGCGATCAGCCACCAGGGAGACCCTGCGGACGGCCTCGGTGAAGGGTGCCGCCGGCAAGTCGGCACTGGCCTCAAAGCCCTTCGGGAACCGGGCGGCGTACCTGATGAACTCCGCGCCGATCAGCCGGGTAGTAAGTCGCCGCCCGCCGGACTCGAAACTGATCAGCCCGTCGGCCGGACGGCCTGCATCTGGGTGCGGCTTGCCGAGAGCTATCGTCACCGGCCGCCCCGTCGTCATCGTCCTGGCGACATCGGCAAGTGTCTTGGCAGGCACCAGCGCGGATGCGTGCATGGATGGATCCGCCGGCTCCCATGCCAGGGTGCGCACCGCCAGCCGGTACCGGTCGGTCGCCGCCAGCGTCAGCTTGGTCCCGTCGAAGTCGAGGCACACGCCGGTCAGCATCGGCAGCGTGTCGTCGCGGCTGGCGGACGGCACGACCTGGCCCGCCGCGATCGCCAGCTCGCCGCCGTCGACGGTGCCGACTGCGGGCGGCAGCTCGGGCAGCTTCGGGTAGTCCTCCAGCGGCAGCGAGACGAGCGCGAACTCGGCGCTGCCACAGGTGAGCATGAGCATCTCCCCCGCGTCAGCAACCTCGACGTCAAGTGACGGCAGGCTCCGTGCGATCTCGGCCAGCAGCCGGCCAGGCACCAGTGCGATGCCAGGCTCGCCAATCTCGGCGGGGATGTGAATGCGCGCCGATACCTCGTAGTCGAAGCACGACAGGGTCAGCTCGTCAGCATCGGCCTCAAGCATCAACCCGGACAGCACTGGAACGACCGGCCTGGCCGGCAGCGCGCGTGCCACCCACGCCACCGCCTCGCCTAGTACATCTCGCCCGACCCTGAACTTCACCGCATCCTCCAGCCCGACCCCGCGCTATGCCTCCGATCGTGGCACGCGGTGCCGACAATTCACACCGGCGCCGGTCAGAGCGCACGCGGGCCAGGAGCGGCGCAGAACGCTCTCGTCGTCAGGACACCAGCGCAGCCGGCACCGACGCCAGGGCAGCCTCGATCGCGGCGGCGAGCGCGCGCGCCGACTCTGCCGTCAGCTCAACCGCAACTCGCGCCGACGGCCCGCCAGCCGGGTTGCGGAAGTCGATGTTGAGGGTGTGCTCGGCCATCGCATGCACCGGATGGTCGAAGTACACCGTCGCGTCGCTCAGCGAGAACCAGCCGTTTGCGCCCTTCCCGCTGCCCGTGATCGCGATGTTCTCAGTGTTGTACGTGCACATGTAAAGCTCCTCAGCTTGTCAGGTAGCGGCCGTAGAAGTCCCAGATCTTCTGCCACCCGTCCGTCGCTGCCTCCGGGCGGTAGGCCGGCCGGTCCACGGCAAAGAAAGCGTGCCCGGCACCGTCATAAGTGCGGAACTCATGTGGCTTCCCAAGTCCGTCTAGCACCGCGGACAGCTTCGCGGTCTCCTCAGGTGCCGGGTACCGGTCGTCTGCGCCGAACAGGCCGAGCAGCGGGCAGGACAGATTCGGTGCCAGGTCCACGATGGGCTCCACCTTGAGCGGCATGCCTTCCGGCGGCGCGTTCACGATGCACGCGCCGTAGCAATCAACGGCTGCGTCGAGCTGCAGGCTGCAAGCTGCCAGGAACGACTGGCGGCCGCCGGAGCAGTAGCCGATGACACCGACCTTGCCATTCGAGCCCGGCAACGCGCGCAGATAGTCCGCCGCGCCCGCGACGTCGCCTACCAGGCGCCCGTCTGGCACTCCCCCGTTAGCGCGCGCCGTCGCGGCCGCGTCGTCGGGGCTCGCGCCCGGCGCCTCACGGAAGTAGAGATTCGGCATCAGCGCGGCGTAGCCGTTCGCTGCGAACTTCCTGACGACCTCCTTGGACCAGGTGTCGTAACCAGGCATGTGATGGATGACGACCACGCTGCCTCGCGACGCCGCGCCGTCGCCGGGAACGCCCAGGTAAGCCTCGACCTCGTCGCCGCCAAACCCGGTGATGCGGATGGTCTGGGCGGTTAGTTCCTCGCTCATCCCGGTGCATGCTCCTTCGCACTGGCCCTGTCTTCGGTCACTACATCCTGCCAGCGCCGGCGATCGGCGTTTCCGCTGGAGTCGACTTCGCTGATGAGGCATCATCGAGGCGGGCAGGGGGACCCGCAGGCAGAAAGACCTGGGTATGACCGCGGAAGTAATCGGCGCAGTAGTTATCTTCCTCGTCGTCGGCTCCGTGCTCGGCTGGCATGGTCACACCACATACGCGGCACACGGCGATGTCAAGGTAGCGAAGACAAGGCTCCGCGGCGGCCGGAAGACGAGGTGGCGCAGCGGAGTGTGGGTCCTGGCCATCTCCCTCGTTCTCCTCCTCGCGGCCTGGGATGCGCTAATCCGGCACTGACCGGGTGCAGCCGGGCGTGCTGCGCCGGCCGACCCGAACTGGCTGCCCGGATGCCACCCGGCCGGCTGCCGGGTACTAGCGTCAGTGCTCGTGCGGCCTACTGCTTCGGGGGAATTGATGTCTGCTAACGCATTGCTGGTCGACGGCTTCGGCCGGATCCGCGAGGTGGTGCATGACGTGCTCGACGGCCTGACTCAGGAGGACCTCGACTTTCGCGTCGACGGTTCGGCGAACTCAATCGGCTGGCTGGTCTGGCATCTGACCAGGGTTCAGGACGACCACATCGCCGGGGCCGGCGGCCTCGAGCAAGTGTGGCTGGCACAGGGCTTCCAGGAGCAGTGCGGCTTGCCCCTGGATCCGGCCGACATCGGTTACGGCCACGACCTCGACCAGGTAGCGGCCGTAAGGCTCGGCCACGACCTGCTGTCCGCCTATCACAACGCTACGTACGAGCAGACCATCTCGTTCCTCGGCGGCCTGTCGGATGCCGACTTCGCGACGATCGTGGACCGCCGCTGGGATCCGCCGGTGACAATGGCGGTCCGCCTGGTGAGCGTGCTCGCCGACGATCTTCAGCACGCGGGGCAAGCCGCCTTCATCAAGGGCCTGCTGGGTTATTGACTTGCCTGCTGCGGCGCTGGTTTCCGGCTGTCCATGTGACACCCTGCTGGTTTCACGGCTTCCGGCGCCCGCTATGCCCGTTGCGTTCCCGGCAAACCAGCAGGGAGTGAAATGAGCTAGGCCGCACGGCAAACGTTCCGGGGTCAGTAGCTTGAGTACAGCAAAGATTGACGCGCTCAACTGAGCCGAGTAGCATTTGAGTCGCTCAACTTTTTAGCAACTCATCTTCGCCAGCAGGAGAGACTGACCGTGCCCGTCGCGCCCGACCGCAGCGCAGACCAGCAGACCGCAGAGGTCGCTGACTGCATTTTCGAGCTAATCGGGCGCATCGTCGGCCAGGCCGAGCAGGTTGCTCACCGGCTCAGTATCCCGGCACCGTTCATCAAGGTGCTGCACACCCTCGACTGCCCGATGGCCATGAAGGAACTGGGCAAGCGGCTGCACTGCGACCCGTCCTTCGTCACCCTCATCGCCGACATGCTCGAGAAGCGCGGGCTGGCGAGGCGAGAGCCGCACGCGGCCGACCGGCGGGTGAAGAACATCGTCTTGACCAGCGAGGGTGAGGCGCTCAAGCAGCGCGTCGAGGCCGAGATAACTGCCCGGATGCCGTGGAACCGGGCACTCAACGAGTCCGAGCGCGCGCAACTGCTTGCCCTGATCCGCAAGATGCTGAGCGCGGGCCATGACTGCGAAGCGGACGCCGGGGCGTCCGCGAAGGAGGCGCTGCATGGCCTGTTCACCAGCGCGCTGCAGGACAGCGTCGCGCAGGACGCCAATCCGGCTAACTCCCCGGCTGCCGCTGGGAGGTGACGGACGTCGTGAGTCAGACCTCGGTCAGCTGAGACCAGGTCCACGCAACGCAGCGGCTCACGCCGCTGCCGCCGGGCACCGGATCGCAAGTGAGCCCGGCGGCACCCACAGGCACCTGACCTTAGTTTTGTGCGGCCGTTAGCCGACGGCCCATAAGCCCCTGGGCGGCAAGCCTGCAGCACTGCAGCGAGCACAGCTGCGCAGCGCCAACAGCACCGCCGGATTGTTCAGCAGTGCCCGCAATGAACACGGACTGTAGTCAAGGAGCCACGTTAAACATGTCTGCCGAATCACCAGGCCTTAACCAGCGGCCGGGCAGCACCGCCATCGCGGACAGTGCAGCTGTCCGGTCGTCTGGCACGGCCGGCCCCGCCCACCGCCACCTTGGCCTGGCGCTTGTCGTCATCGCCGCCGCCCAGCTGATGGTGGTGCTCGATGCCACGATCGTGAACGTCGCACTCCCTCATATCCGCACCGCGCTGGGCTTCTCCGACAACGGCCTGGAATGGGTGGTCAACGCTTACGCACTGACATTCGGCGGCTTCCTGCTGCTCGGCGGGCGGGCCGGTGACATCCTCGGCCGTCGGCGCGTCTTCGTGATCGGCATCGTGCTGTTCGCAGTTGCCTCGCTGGCAGGCGGCCTCGCGACCGGCCAGGCCTGGCTGCTGACCACCCGCGCCGTCCAGGGCCTGGGCGGTGCGATCGTCGCGCCCACCGCACTGTCCCTGGTAACCACCACGTTCCCGGAGGGATCCCGGCGGAACCGGGCGATGGGCGTCTACGCGGCCATGAGCATCGGCGGCGCGGCGGTTGGCCTGCTGGCGGGCGGCGTGCTCACCTCGTACCTGTCCTGGCGCTGGGTCTTCTTCGTGAACGTGCCCATCGCAGCCGTCGTCGCCGTCCTGGCGCCCCGCGTGCTGGCCGAGTCGAAGCGCCACAGTCGCCGATTCGACCTGCCTGGCGCAATCACCGGCACGGGCGGGCTGGCAGCCCTGGTTTACGGCCTGTCCAGCGCCGCAACCGGCCAGAACGGCGTCTCCCACTGGGGTGACACCAAGGTGATCGTGTCGCTCGTGGCGGCGGTCGTCCTGCTTGGATCGTTCCTGCTGATCGAGTCTCGCAGCACGCACGCGCTGCTGCCGCTGCGGATCTTCAGGAACCGGAACCGGTCCGGCGCGAACCTGATCATGCTCTGCGTCGGCACCGCGATGTTCGGGATCTTCTTCTTCCTCACCATCTTCGTCCAGACGGTCTGGGGCTACAGCCCGCTGAAGACGGGCTTCGCCTACCTGCCGATGGTCGGAATGATCATGCTGATGGCCGGAGCCAGCTCCCTGCTAGTCGGCCGGATCGGAGCCCGGCCGCTGCTCATCGCGGGATCGGTCCTCGCTGCTGGAGGCATGTTCTGGCTGTCCCGGATCACCGCGCACAGCAGCTATGCGGGCGGCCTGCTTGGCCCGATGATGGTCACCGCGGCAGGCCTCGGCATGCTGTTCATGCCGCTGACCCTCGTCGCCCTGTCGAAGGTTGAGGAGCGCGACGCGGGTCTAGCCTCCAGCCTGGTCAACACCGGCCAGCAGGTCGGCGGGTCAATCGGCCTGGCCCTGCTCGGCACAGTCGCCTGGACCGTCGTCGCCAGCACAGCCCGGCACTCTGTCGCGGTCGCCCAGGCGACCGCGGCCAAGGCTGCCGCCGCAGGCAACGCGGTCCACCCGACGCCGGCCCAGATTGCCGCTTTCAAGCGGGCCGTCAGCGACCACTCGCTAGCCGTCGGCTTCTCCCGCGGCTTCGAGCTCTCGGCGGCCATCGCCCTCCTCGCACTCGTCATCACCGTGGTCATGATCCGGGTGACCAGGGAGGACCTGCAGGGCATTCAGCCGCCCATGATGGGATAACCGGCCGGAACGGGCTGGCTCAGCCGGCTCGCTAGCGCAACCTCGCAGTGGCCCGGCGGATGAAAAGACTCCTCATCCGGCCGGGCCACCGGCATGCCGTCGCGGACCGCCCCGATCTGAAGCGCGCGGACGTCACATCTGCGGTGCCCCGTGGGTCATTGTGATAGGGAGGACGGCAGACATGGACGAGCAGCAGTGGCTGGCCAGTCGCTTCGAAGAGCACAGGCCCCGGCTGCGCGCAGTGGCCTACCGGATGCTCGGCTCGCTCACCGAGGCCGACGATGCCGTCCAGGACGCCTGGGAGCGCGTGAGCCGGGCCGGAGCCGACGATGTGCAGAACTTGAGCGGCTGGCTGACCACCATTGTCGCTCGCGTCTGTCTCAACACTCTGCGGTCGCGTAACGCCCGGCGCGAGGAGTTCATCGAGGCCCTGGTGCCTGATCCGATCGTGACCGCGCACGGCGAGGCCTCCCCGGAAGACGAAGCGCTGATGGCCGACTCCATCGGCGTAGCCCTCCAGGTAGTGCTCGACACTCTGTCCCCGGCCGAGCGCCTGGCCTTCGTGCTTCACGACATGTTCGATCTGCCCTTCGAGGAGATAGCTCCCATGATGGGCCGGACTACCCAGGCGACCAGGCAACTGGCTAGCCGGGCCAGGCGCCGGGTCCGCGGCGCCGAGATAGCCGCTCCGGAACGGGATCTTGCCCGCCAGCGGGCCGCGGTGGATGCCTTCTTCGCCGCGGCCCGGGCCGGCGACTTCGATGCGCTCATCACCGTCCTGCACCCCGACGTCGTGCTGCGAGCCGACTTCAGCCCGGCCAGGCCACGCCAGTCCGCCGTGTTCCGTGGCGCCGCGGCCGTCGCCCGGCAGGCCCAGCTCGGTGCGCACCCCGCCGCCGAGGTTCTTCCTGCCCTGGTCAACGGCGCGGCCGGCGTCGTCATCACCAGACGCGGACGCCCGTTTGTTGTCATGGCCTTCACCGTCGCTGACGGCAAGATCATGGAGATCGACGCCATCGGCGACCGCGAGCGCGCCGGGAGGCTGGCCACCGCCGTGATCGGCAGTCCCGAGACCTGACGTCGCGCCGGGTAGCCAGTCGGGTAGGTGGCCGGGTCCGGCACAGCGATCGGCGCTCCGGTAATCCGGACCCGGCCCCAGGCTGAGGCCAGGTCATCATGGGTGTCAGACCCAGATGTGACCATGAATCATGGTGCGGACTGGATACCTCGGAGCTCCCGCGATAGGACTCGAACCTATAACCTGCCGGTTAACAGCCGGACGCTCTGCCGATTGAGCTACGCGGGACTGCCTGGCGGTGCCACCCGCCATCCTGGCCGGGTAGATCAGCGCCGCGGCCATAAGGGTAGCGTA
>DAHVAR010000145.1 GCA_027314515.1 Actinomycetota bacterium | reverse complement strand
AGTTCCCATTGCTCCCGCTTGCGGCGCCAGTAGAGCAGGTCAGCACCGGACAGGACCAAGTTGTCACAGCTTCGGCAGTCGAGGTTCCAGGGGCATGCGCCACCGTCGACGACGGGCTGGAAGGTGCAGAATCCGTCGTCGCGCGGGTCCTGCGGTAGGTCACTTGTGGTGACCGTCCCGCTGGTTCCGCCTGCGCTGCCAGACAAAGTAGACGGCGACGCAGATGAGGATCAGTATGACAATGAGGGGCACGGCAGTGAGGTTGTGCTTGCCGATGGCAATCGCGACGGGGATCACTGGGGTTTCCTTTCCTTGGTTCTGTGAGCAGGGAATCCGGCAACGTGCCGGTCAGGTGTCGCGGGTGCACATCTTCCAGGCGCCGAGCACCGACCAGCCGATGATCCAGCCGCCGATGACGGCGGCCAGGAACCAGCCGGGCATGAGCGGCAGGTGCAGTGAGCGCGGGCCGCCGCCGCCGGGCCCGACCGTGGTGCCGCCGCTCAGCACGGCCGGCTTCAGCTGGTCCATGGCGATGCCGACGACGAGGCGCTCGCCGTTGATGAAGCCGGGCAGCTTGTGATCGGCCAGTATCGGCGTGATGGGGATCTCCAGCAGGATGAGCAGGATGATCGGCACGGTCCGCTGGCCCATGAGCGAGCCGAGGCCGAGCCCGACCGTGAACCCGATGATCAGGTCCAGCTCGAGCCACAGTCCGACGTCGGTCATGTCACCCGGTGACGGGACGACCGCGCCAGCTGGCGTCGGGTTGTGGGCGAACGCGGTGACCAGGCAGGTCACGGCGAAGCCGACGGCGGCCATCGAGCACAGGATGGCAAGTCCGGCCGGGATGCGAGCCAGGTAGAGGGCGAGCCGGGATCGGCCGGTGATCACCAGGTGACGGAACATGCCGTCGGTCAGGTCGCTGGTCCCGGCGGTGGCGCCGAGGGTTACGGCGATGATGAACCCGAACTCGTCCATCAGGGTGCCGGCGGTCGCGAAGGCGTCGGTGGCGCCGGCCGCCTCGTACTGCGAGGGATTGCTCAGGTGCAGCAGCAGCCGGACACCGTAGTACAGCACCGGCAGGACCACGGTGAACGCCACCAGGACGATCATGGGGGTGCGCCGCTTGCGCAGCTCCAGGACCTTGGCCCCGATCAGGGGCAGCGTCGGCAGCCACGAACCGCGGCGGTCGGCGGCAAGGCTGTGCTGGGTCACTGTTCCTCCCCCAGACGGCTGGTCACGGACAGGAACCAGTCCTCCAGCGTGGCGTGTGCCGGCCGGATGCTGTAGACACCGATCCCCGCCCCGACCAGGCGGCGGTTTATCTCCGCAGTGTGCTCCCGGGCCGACCCGGCGGCCAGGTTCACCGTCAGCCCGTCCTCGGTGACCGTGATCTTGGACGCAATCGCGGGATTCTGGAGAGCGCGCGCCGCCGCGGGCGGATCGGAGCAGTTCACCTCAAGGACGACTCCGGCGCCGCCGGTCAGTTCCTCGATCGAGCCCTGCCGGATGACCATGCCGTGGTCCACGATGGCGACCTGATCGCAGGTGCGCTCCACCTCGTCCAGCAGGTGCGAGGACAGCATGACGGTGCGGCCCTCATCGGTCAGGCTGCGGATCATGTCGCGCATCTCGTGGATGCCGGCCGGGTCCAGGCCGTTCATCGGCTCGTCGAGGATGAGCAGCTGCGGGTCGGCCAGCAGGCAGGCGGCCAGGCCCAGCCGCTGGCGCATGCCCATGGAGTACGACGAGACCTTGTCGTCGGCCCGCTGGGTCATCCGGGTCCGGTCCAGGGCCGGGCCGATCTGCTTGCCGGCGCCCGCGCCCCTGGCCGCGGCCAGTACCTTCAGGTTCTCCCGGCCGGTCAGGTGGCTGTGGAACCGGGGCTCGTCGACGATCGCGCCCACCTGGGCCAGGGCCTTGCCGCGCTGGGCGGGCACGGGCACGCCCAGCAGCGACATGCTGCCGCTGTCGGCCTTGGTCAGGCCGAGCAGGGTCCGGATGAGGGTGGTCTTGCCCGCCCCGTTAGGCCCGAGGTAGCCGAACGCCGAGCCTCTCGGTATCAGGAGGTCGACATTGTCGACGGCAGCCCGGGTGCCAAAGCGCTTGGTGAGGCCGTGCACCTCGACAGCCCAGTCGCCGGTCCGCGAGCCGGGTTCACGAGTACGCGGCTCTGGCCTTTCGCTGTGATCGGAAATAGTGGTCATGTGCATCTTCCCTAGATGGGTTGCTGACTGGCTTTACTGTTCCTGGATGCCGGCCCCGGCGTCTGCGGCCAGGGGAGCGAAACCGGTTCATCCCCTGGGATGAATCCGGCCCGCCCTGCGGATGATGCACACGGCGCGGCCAGGAGCTACGTTCGTGGCATGCAGGCACAGGCACTTCGGCGCTGCGCGGCCAGCGACCCCGGCATGCTCGCGGATGTCGCGGTAGCGATCGCCGGGGTCGCGGTGACCGCCGCGGTCGCGTGGAACCTCACCGGCCTGGCCGGGCACAGGGTCGCCGGGCCGGCCTGGCTGCTGGTGCTGGTGCCCCTGCTCATGGGCGCGGCCCTGCTGCTGCGCCGCCGTGCGCCGCTGGTGATGTGGGCCGGGGTCTGGGCGGGCATAGCGCTGCAGACCCTGGTCATCCGGCACCCGCCGGAGGGCCTGGAGTTCTTGTTCGAGTACCTGGTCGGCGGCTACTCGCTGGGCGCGCACGTCAGCCTGCAGCGCAGCGCCGTCGGGCTGATCACCATCAGCCCGGCCGTGGCCGTGATCAGCCGCCTGGGCGGCGTCGGCCAGCAGCTGTCCGTCATTCCGGTCCTGGCCGCCTGGGCGATCGGCGTGCTCGTCCGGGGCCGCAGGCGGGCTACCGCCCTGGCCCGCCGGAACGCGGCGCTGCAGCGCCAGGCCGAGCAGGCCGCGGCCGCCGAGCGGGCCCGGATCGCACGGGAGCTGCACGACATCGTGGCCCATCATCTCAGCGTGATCGTGCTCCAGGCGGCCGGGGCCCGGGCCTCGGGCAAGGCCGCCGAGGCGACCCTGGAGAAGATCGAGAACAACGGGCGGCAGGCGCTGACCGAGACCCGCCGCCTGCTCGGCGTCCTGCGCGAGACCGAGCAGGACGCCAGGCTCACCCCGCAGCCGGGCATCGGCGAGCTGGACGCGCTGGCGGTCAGCGTCCGCGCGGCCGGGCTGCCGGTGAACCTGGTCATCGAGGGTGATCCGGCGACACTGCCCGCAGCGGTGAACCTGTCGGTCTACCGCATCGTCCAGGAGGCACTGACCAACGTCCTCAAGCATGCCGGCCAGGCCCGCGCGGACGTGACGATCGGCTGCGCGGGCGAGGCGGTCACGATCGAGGTCACCGACGACGGGACGGGCGAGGCCGGCAGCCAGGTCCCGGCCGGCGGGAACGGACTGGCCGGGATGCGCGAGCGGGCCGCGATATTCGGCGGCGAGCTGCAGGCCGGGCCGCGGCTGGGCGGCGGGTTCGCCGTCCGCGCCCGGCTGCCGCTCGGCGAGCGGCAGCCGCCCGGAGACCCCGTGTCACCGCCACCGGGAGACCCTCTGCCACCGGGAGACCCGCGGCCTCCTGAAGACCGCCTGCCGCTCGCCGGCACCCGGCCGCTCGCGGACCGGCTGCCGTGATCAGCGTCCTGATCGCCGATGACCAGGACCTCGTCCGCGAGGGCCTGCGCATGCTGCTGGAGGCCGAGCCGGACCTGGCCGTGGCCGGGGAGGCCGGCGACGGCAGCCAGGCGCTGGCCCAGGCCCGGCTCCTGGACCCCGACGTGATCCTGATGGACGTCCGCATGCCCCAGATGAACGGCATCGAGGCCACCTCGCGCCTGGTCAAGGAGGGGGCACGGGCGCGGATCCTGATGCTGACCACGTTCAGCCTGGACGAGTACGTCTACCACGCGCTCAAGGCCGGCGCGAGCGGCTTCCTGCTCAAGGACGCCAGCCGCGAGCAGCTGACCGGCGCGGTGCGCGCGGTCGCGGCCGGCGAGACCCTGCTCGCCCCGGCCATCACCCGGCGGCTGATCGAGGACTTCTGCCGCGGCCCGGCCCCCGGCACCACGGCAGCCACTGCCGCCGGGCACCTGAGCGAACGGGAGCTCGGCGTCGTGCAGCTCGTGGCCCAGGGCCTGTCGAACTCCGAGATCGCCGCCCGGCTCTACCTCAGCGAGTTCACCGTCAAGAGCCACATCGCCCGCATCCTGGCCAAGCTCGACCTGCGCGACCGGGTCCAGATCGCCGTGCACGCCTACGAGCACGGCATCATCCGGCCTGGCCACCTAACCCCGCCGCCCGGCCCGGCCACATGACCCCGCTGCCCGGCGGCCGGGCAGCAGAGCACTAGCGGCGGGCTCATACATGGGCCTCGGCCCAGAACGCGCCGTAGTCGGCCAGCTGGCCGGGCGGCGGGAGGGCGCCGAAGTGCGGCGCCTTCGACATGGCCTGGCCCAGCTGGGCCACGCCGCTGAGGAAGACCTCGTAGACCTGGTCCGGGTTGGCATGGTCGGTGGCGAACACCGGCGGCAAATCCTCGTGGTAGCGCCGGTAATCGTGGTGCAGGAGCTTCATCCCGAAGCGCTCGGGGAAGTTGTACATCGTGCTGCCCGGATAGGGCACCAGCCCGAAGAGGTAGGAGGCCTGCAGCAGATCCCTGCTGATCAGGTCGCACACCCAGTCGATGCTGCGGCGCATGTCATCCGGCGTCTGATCGGGAAATCCGTTGACCGAGAACGCGCAGGCGGCCAGCCCGGCGTCCCGCAGCCGGAGCAGTGTCTCCTCGGTGGCGCTCAGCTTCATCCGGTGCTTGTGCACGTTCTGGCTGGTCTGGATGCCGGTCTCAAGGCCGATTTCTATCCACTGGCAGCCGCTGCTCTTGAGCTTGGCCAGTATGCGGTCGTCGGTCAGGCAGTTCAGCCGGGTCTGGCAGTCGTACCTGATCGTGCCCACGCCTTCCAGCGCGGTGAGGAGCTGCATGGTCCGGTCCGGGAAGAGCGTGAACGTCTCGTCACCCCAGTAGATGTTATGGTGCTCGCCGTACTGGGCGCGATACGCGGCTATCTCGCTGAGGACCCGGTCAATCGGGAAGTACGAGGGCTTCTGCCCGATGGTCTGAATGGTGCAGAACGTGCACTGATAAGGACAGCCCAGCGCGTACACCTGCCGCAGGTAGCGGATGTCCTGGCCGGCCGTGGACGGGAAGAGGTCGACCACCGGGAACGGGATGTTCTCGGGAGCCACGGCCGGATAGCGAGTGCTGCTCCTGGCTATGGTCCCGTCGGGCAGGCGGAAGACCAGGTTTCCCACGTGGTCCACGTCCTCGCCTTTGCCCAGGGTGTCCAACAGGGTCGGGAGCGCTATCTCGCCGCGGTCCACCACCACGTAATCGACGCTGTCGTGGCGGGCAACTTCCTCGGCCAGCGGCGTGGAAACAACGCCGCCGAATATCGTGATGGCCTCGGGATAGGTGGCCTTGACCAGGTCCGCGATCCCGAACGCGTAGTAGAGGTTGGGCGTCATCGGAGAGAACAGATAGACGTCGCCTGGGTGCGCGGCCACCTCGGCGCGCACCATCGTCTCATTCATGAGCCCCGGCTCGTCGAACGTGCCGGGCTCGGTGTACAGGTCGAGCACGTCGAGATCGGTATAGCCGTGTGCGGCCAGAACTCCGGCCAGCCACGTCATCCAGTGCGGCAGCTCCCACATGACGCGCTTCATATGGCGCAGGCCGGGATGCGTTGAGTGGTACTGAATATCAAAGTTCCGCCAGAAGCCAGCACGCTCGGCCACGGGAACGGTTGACATCGGCGCATGGACAAACACGATACGCATAGTCATTCCTTCTCGGTTGATTCGTGGTTCGTGCAGCTGACGTAGATATCGCGCCACGCTTGACGTTCCCCAGGCCGACGGTGTGGCGCTACCAGCGCCACTCCCGCTTGTTGAGCAGGTGCTCCGCGGCGATCCCGGAATTCGCGCACCAGCCGAGGAATTCCTCGATCTGCTTCATCTGATAGCTGGACGGGTTGTAGCTGGTGGCCATGATGTGCCCCTCCCAGCTCTCCTCGCCCATGGCGTATATGTAGGCCTCTTCCGCGCCCAGCTCGGTGACAATGTCGCCAGCCTGAGCGGCGTTAGATCCCGACAGCTTGCGCGAGTCGCTCATCTTCTTGCTGACCGGCTTGGTCAGCAGGCCCTGGTAGAGCCAGGTCAGCGGCGCACCGTCGCACTCCATGCCCAGGAAGGCGATATCCGCCTGGCCGAGGTGGCTGCGGATATACCGGTAGAGGACCGGGTCGATGCCCGAGGAATCCGCGCCGATGAACACCGACTTCCCGCCCATCCGGACCCAGTACGTCGACTTGGCGCGGATGTCCAGGTCGGCATGCTCGCCGAAGAACGGCGTGGCCGTGACCGTCCCGCCGTGGATGGGCACCTCGTCGAAGTCGTTGACCTCGACCGTGGGCAGGCCCATGCGCGACAGGTACAGCGCCATGGACGGGTCGGGCAGGTTGCCGCGGGAGGATCGCGGCACCACGACCGCGTCGACCCGTCCGCGCAGCTGCAGCAGCGTCTCGAGGACGATGTGATCCTGGTGGCCGTGGGTGATCAGCACCAGGTCGATGTGGTCGGGCAGATCGTCCAGCGTGTACCGGTCGCCCGGCTGGTTGTTCGTGCTGATGAACGGGTCGGTGACGATGGCGGCCTCGGGCGTCTGCAGCACCAGGCACGCGTGCCCGAAGTAGCGGATCCGGGCGCCCGAGGAGATGTGCCGGTCGGCGGACAGGCTCGGCCGGGTGTCGAGGAAAGTGCTGAGCTGCGCCGCCCCGGCGTCGTCGAGCTCGAGTGCCTCGCGCAGCCGGGCCGCGCTGGTAGGTGAGATCCTGGCCCGGACTAGTTCCTCGAGACCGGGATGCCGGAACGCGAGCGGCAGGTCCAGCAGCCCGGGGCCGGGCAGCCGCGGCGTGCTCATGATGAACGGGCGCTCCACCCCGGTATCCAGCGAGAGCTGGACCGTCTGGCGCCTCTCGTCGTAGGCCTCGCTTTCGTAGGCCAGCGGCTCGAGGAAGTGGACGGAAGGCTGATTGCTGGTGTCGTAGGTGATTTCCACCAGCCCGCTGAGGGCGGGCGGCAGCTTGGGGTACAGGGGGGTGACGTCGAATCCGGTCGCGTTCTCGCGCACGAGGTCCTCGGCCGCGGCAACGGCGGCGGCCAGCTCAAGCATCGCCGTCCGATCGCGCTTGATCGACGCGACCAGGTCGGCCACCTGGCGGCTGCGGGATTCCTCGACGTTGACGAAGTAACCGCCGCGCAGGTCCGGGTTGTTGCTGGCCGCGATGTGCACCTGCGGGGAGCTCAGGTACGACTCGAGCAGCGGCAGTTGCACGAAGGCCAGGTTCATGGAGGCCTGGACCGGGGCGACAGTATGCAGCCAGGCATAAAACCTGTCAACCAGCGCCTCCATTATCACATTAGAACGAAGGAACATCGGCTCGCCGCTGTCAGTCACATTTCCCTCCATTACGAAAATGGTAATGGCCATAGCCTCAGAGCGGTCACTATACGTGGTGAACATAATTGCCAGGCACCTGCGTGAACGGCAAGCCGCCGCAAGGGCCAGTGCGCGAGCAGGGATCACCCGCCCAGGGCAGCAGTCGCCGTTCAACCGGTTCAGCGCACCAGTTGATCACTCGCATCTGCGGGATGATCCCCTGACGATGTCAGGTGCCCGGGGGAATCGCACCGCTACGCGAGCCCTGGCCACGGGAGATACAGCCCGCGTCCGGGTAGTATCAACGCCGGAAGCCTGCGACAACGCAGTAACAGAATCACCGGAACCTGCGGAGAGGAAGTCAGGCCGTGTCCCAGGAAACATTCCAGGAAGCCACAAAGCCCTTTGCCCTCGACGAAAAAGAGATGGCGCACTTCAAACGCCATGGCTATATCGGGCCGATTACGATCTATGAGCCGGATGAGATGGAGCAGTTCTGGAGGACCGTCCGGCGGAATCTGCTCGATCGCACCCACGCGGCCTATCCCATGGATGCCGAGTCGGGTGCCACGAACATCGCCAACTATGATCGGCATCTCGACGTCGGCCTGCTCGCCGAGCATATCTGCAACCGTCGCATCGTGGAACGGCTGACGTCAATTCTGGGACCCGATATCCTCTGCTGGAGAACGGAGTTCTTCCCCAAGTACCCTGGTGACGAGGGGACCGACTGGCATCAGGCCGACACGTTCGCGAACGCCAGCGGAAAGCCGCAGATCCTCTGGCCCGGTGAAAGCGAGTCACGTTTCGGCGCGGGCACCATCACGGTCTGGACGGGCTTCACGGACTCCACGCGCGAGAACGGCTGCCTGCTGCTGATGCCCGGCACCCACCGCGAGATGAAGTTCGATGAGTCAAAGGGGATGTCCTACGACCCCTCCCGTATCAACCAGACCGACAAGGACGGAATCAGGCGCGGGTTCTTCGGCTACGACTACCGCCAGCTGCAGATTGATCCGGACTGGACGCCCAACGAGGAGGACGCGGTCCCGCTGGTGATGCGGCGCGGCCAGTGCGTGATCTTCTGGTCGACGCTGATGCATGCCTCGCTACCGAACACCGGCAAGCGCTACCGCATGGGCTTTGCCGCCCGTTATGTTCCTACCTCGGTCAGGGTGTACCCCGATACCGACTGGGTGGAGGAATACGGCGGCCGCATACCCCTCGACAGGTACGGCGCGGTCCTGGTGAACGGCCAGGACACCTGGGGTCACAACCGCCTGACCAGCCATACCCTGCGGGGCAAGCCATTCCCCGCCCCCGCGACCTAGGTCAGCGGACGTCCAGCCCCGCGTCTACCTCGACGAGTTCCACCCCGGATACGCGCGGCAGCCAGCCAAGCGGCCGTTGTTTTACAGCCGCCACGACGGGGAGCCCGCCCGGCTGTCCGTCCATCCCCGACAAGATCCACTGCCACCTGCTGCGCAAGACCAAGGCCATGGACCTTTACCAGCAGGGCATCCCGCTGCCCGTCATCATGCGCCTGCTCGGGCACGAGAACGCATCGACAACATCCAATTTCTATGCGTTCGCCACCCTAGACATGATGCGCCAGGCCATCGCCAAAGCCACCCCGGCAGTCAGTGC
>DAHVAR010000139.1 GCA_027314515.1 Actinomycetota bacterium | reverse complement strand
TTCCCGGACGTGATGCCCGGCAGCGATTGCGCGGCGAACCCGGCGGCGGCTAGCAGCCGGAGCCAGGCACCGCGGCTGAACGAGCCGAGCCGGTGTGCTTCCGGCACCACCCGGACTGTGCCGTCCGCCTCGCGCAAGGTGAACTCGTACTCCGCCAGGATCCAGTCGTCGGACGGGTCCGGATCCGACGTCCGCTCCCGGAAGCTCGCCCGCCGGCCGGTACCGTCGTCACCGCCGCCGCCTCCCCCGGCGCTGGGCTGGAAGGTCTCGGCGGTGTGGTCCGGCGTGAACAGGGCCAGCCCGCCGGGCCGGCAGTGCGCGAACGCGGTCTCGATGACCAGCCGCAGGTCGCCGGAGCTGGTGACGTAGTCCACCGCATCGTGCACAAGCACCGCGTCGAACAGCCGGCCGAGGCGGACGCTGCGCATGTCCCCCTGGATATGCTCACAGTCCGGGTTGAGCTGCCGGGAAACCGCCAGCATCTGAGCCGAGGCATCCACCAGCGTCATGGTCCGGCCTGCCTTGAGGTGCAGGGCGACATGGCCGCCGCCGCTGCCGAGGTCCAGCACCGTCCGCACCGGAACCTCCGCCTGCCCGAACACCGAACTGATCATCTCGGCGTCGGCCCCGTACTCGTCGGGCGGCGAGATCAGCGGCCACCAGCTGGCCAGCTCCCCGTAGAGGCCGTAGCCGTCCCCGCCGCTCACCTCTCCATCATCGCCCACGCCGCGGCCCGCTGCTGCGGCTGCAGCGGCTGCTGCGGCTGCGGCAGGCTGCCGCTGGCACCGCATAGCCTTGCAGCGGGGCCGCAGGCAGCCGCGGCTAGCCAGGAGGAATCCGCGTGGCCAAGACACCGCAGACCGGCCAGATACCCCCCGACTTCACCCTGCCCGGAATCGAGCTCTCGGGCGATGAGGCGGTCCAGGGCGAGTACACGCTTTCCCGGCACCGGGGCAAGCCGATCGTGCTCGCGTTCTACCCGGGCGACAACACCGCCGTATGCACCCGCCAGCTGTGCTCCTATACCTCTGGGCTGGAGAGCTTCACTGGCTTCGGCGCCACCGTATGGGCGATCAGCCCGCAGGGACTTGCCAGCCACGAGCAGTTCGCCCGCAAGTACGGCCTGGCCTTCCCGCTGCTGGCCGACGAGGGCCTGACGGTCAGCCGCGAATACGGCATCACGCTCGGGGGTGCCGGATTGCGCCGGTCGGTCTTCGTCATCGACTCCGGCGGGGTACTCCGCTGGAAGCATGTCACGCTGGTGGGCCTGACTTTCCCTACCGCGCAGGCCGTCTCCGACGAGCTGGCCGGCCTCCGGGCGGCTAGCTGATGCGCATCCTGATCATCGGCGGCACCGCGTTCGTCGGGCGGCACATCGCCCAGGCTGCCGCCGATCGCGGCCACGACCTCACGCTCTTCCACCGCGGCATGACCGGCGCGGGCCTGTTCCCGCGGGCAACTCATCTCAGCGGCGACCGCGACGCGGATCTGTCGGCGCTTGCCACCGGCAGCTGGGACGCAACGATCGACGTGTGCGCTTACTTCCCCCGCCAGGTGCGCTCGCTTGCCGCAGCTCTGCGCGGTCGCGGCGGCCGGTACGTATTCATCTCCAGTGTCTCGGCATACAGCCTGTCGGTGCCACCGGGCTACGACGAGAGCGCGCCGCTAGCCGAGATCGGTGACCCCGACGCGACCGAGATCACCGACGCGAATTACGGCGGCCTGAAGGTCGCCTGCGAGCAGGCGGGTACCGAGCTGTTCGGCCCGGAAACCACGATCATCCGGCCTACCTACGTAATCGGGCCGCACGACCGGTCTTACCGGTTCACCTGGTGGGTGGACCGGATCGCGCGCGGCGGCACCGTGCTCGCACCCGGCGACCCGGCGGACCCGATCCAGCTCATCGACGCGCGCGATCAGGCCAGCTGGATCGTGTCGCTGCTTGAGCGGTCGGTCACTGGCACGTTCCACTCCGTGGGCTCCGTGCCGCCGTTCGGCTTCGGCGACATGCTGGCCGCGATCGCCGCCGAGGTGGCGCCCGCGGGAACCCAGCTGACCTGGGCAGACAGTGAGTTCCTTGCAGGGGCCGGCGTGGACGGCGCGGACCTGCCGCTCTGGGACGAGGGCGATGCCAGCGCCGCGAACATGAACACGGCGAGCCCGGCGGCTGCCTTTGCGGCCGGCCTCACGCCGAGGCCGCTTCGCCACAGCGTCGCCGACATCCGCTCCGAGGCCCGTGCGCCAGGCGCCGGCCGGACCGGCGTCGGCATCTCCGCCGACCGCGAGGCGGAACTGCTCGCGCGCTGGAAGCGATCTTGTGGTTGACGAGGGTTCCCAGCGCGCGCTCTTCGCCGGGAACCCTCGTCGACAGGCGGTCAGGCCCTGACGGCCTCGATCTCGAGCTGAAGCTGGATCTTGTCGGCCACCACGACGCCGCCGTTCTGCATTGGCGCGCTGAAGTTGACGTTGAAGTCACGCCGGTTGATCTCGCCGATCGCGGTGAAGCCGGCCCGGTAGCCGCCGTACGCGTCCGGACCGAAGCCCTGAAGCTCCAGGCGCAGCGGCACGTTCCTGGTCACGCCCTTGAGGGTCAGCTCTCCGTCCAGGACGTACTCGCCGTCCTCAAGCCGCACGCCCGTCGACTTGTATGTCATCGTGGGATAGGTCTCTACCTCGAAGAAGTCGGCAGACCGGATGTGCCCGTCGCGCTGCTCCTGACCGGTGTTGATGGAGCTGAGGTCGATCTCGGCGGTGACCGATGACTGCAGCGGGTCGTCTGTGGTCACGATCTGCCCGCTGAAGCTGGTGAACCGGCCGCGGACCTTGCTGACCATCATGTGCCGGACCGAGAAGCCCACCTCAGAGTGGACCGGGTCGATGTTCCAGGTGCCAGTCTGAAAGCCCGGGATGCTCGCCTCAGTGGTCTGTGCGGTCATACTTATCACTCCCGTAGACGGATAGCTGATTACCATGTTGTTGAGCACTCAATGACTATCACCCGCGATGGTAGTTGTCAAACTCTCAACTACCTGTCGTATGATGATCGCATGGCACAGTCCGCCACTCGGTGGCTCACCCCGGAGGAGCAGCGGGCGTGGCGGATCTTCCTGACCGCCACGCAGCGGCTGTTCTCCGCGGTCGAAGGCCAGCTGCAGCGGGACTCGGACATACCGCATGGGTATTACGAGATCCTGGTGCGACTCTCCGAGGCCGACGGCCGCGCACTGCGGATGAGCCAGCTCGCCGAGGCCTCGACCTTCAGCAAGAGCCGGCTCTCGCATGCCGTGGCGCGGCTCGAGGAACGCGGCTGGGTCGAGCGGCTCGACTGCCCGACCGACCGGCGCGGCCAGGTCGCCCGGCTGACCGACGCCGGATACGCGACGCTGGAAGCTGCCGCTCCCGGCCACGCGGAACAGGTCAGGCGGTCGGTGTTCGACCGGCTGAGCAGTGACCAGGTTTCCGTGCTGACCGAGATCAGCACGGCCATTGCCGCGGGCCCGCGGCCGGACCCGGCCAGCCTGAGCGACGAGGCAAGTGGCTGCCCGCTCACCTGTGAGGGCGAACTGGCGGAGTAGCCGCCCGGCGCAGAGCTGACCCGAGGCGCTGTCATCGGCTTAGCACCCGATGCGGCTCCGCGGAGCCGATGGTATGCAATGTTATGTCCCATATAGTCGGCGTGTCTCGGGCGCTAGGCCGTGGAAGGATTGGCACGCTGACTGGCGATCGCGATCGCGGCCGCGATCGCGGCCGCGCCGGGGCCGGGCTCGCGGCGCAGGCCGGCCACCACGCCCTCGCGGTCGGAGTCGCTGCGGTTCTGGCTTAGCTTCTGCATGGCCTCGACCGATGTGACGATCAGCTCGACCCCAACGATCCCGCGCAACTGGCCATCGATGTAGTCGGGCGGCGCGTCGGTGACCGCCCACGGATGCTCGCGGCCGCTCTCATAAAGGTTTGTCAGCCGCGTCACGAAGGCGCGCAGCCACTCCGGATCGTGGTGGAAGGCGACCGGCCCGGTCAGGTGCACTGCCTCGTAATTCCAGGTCGGCACCACCCGGCCATGCCGCGTCTTGCTCTCGTACCAGGCAGGCGAGATGTAGGCCTGCGGTCCGTGCACGATTGCCAGTGCCTGCGCGCCGGGCAGCGCCGTCTGCCACTGCTCGTTGGCGATCGCCATATGGCCGAGCAGCCGCCCGTAGCCGTCGTCCTGCCGATCCCAGATGACCGGCAGCAACGTGCTGACCGGCTTGGTGCCGTCGAACGTCACGAGGTCGGCGGACTGCGCCGCCGCCGCGAATGCCGCGATCTGCGCCATGTCGGTGAGCGAGAAATGCCGTGGCAGGTACATAGCACTAAGGGTAAGTGGCCACGCGGTGCAATCCGGCGCAGCGCAGTCGGGCAGCGGCAAATGCAGTGTCCAGCGGAATGCGCAGTGACCTATGCTGTTGCGCAACGCGCTGACGGAGACAAGTAGCGCCGGCCCACGTGAGCACCTGCCTGGCTAGCCACACCGCGTGCCAGGCGGCAGAGAGCCGCCGGAAGCTGAGAAGGCGGCCTCGCGCCCGGCCGCGAAGACGCTCCCGAGTGCGGGGAGGAACGGCAGCCGCCGCCACCGGTTTGCTCAATGCCCCGTCGGCCAGCCCCCGTCATCGGGCCAGTCGAGGCCGCTCCCGCCGGAAAGCACGACGGCGCGGGGCGGCGAAAGTGCGGTGGCACCGCGAGTTCCCTTATCGCCCGCACTCCCAAGGGATCATGCGCGCCGGGCGCCCACGGCGATTCCCGGCCTGAGCAGCCCTGATGGAGCTGTCATGATCTCACGCGTACTGTCCGCCGACCTGCCTGAGCGCGTCGGCGAGCGAGTAACGATCGCCGGCTGGCTGCACCGCCGCCGGGACCTGAAGTCGGTAACCTTCCTGATCATCCGCGACCGGGCCGGGCTGGCTCAGGTCGTGCTGCGAGCCGGAGACGAGACCGCTAGCGAGGAAGACGAGACCGCTAGCGAGGAAACGGTCCTGCAAGTCGAGGGTCTCGTTGTCGCGAGCCCGCAGGCACCCGGCGGCGTCGAACTCGCCGAGCCGGTGGTGACCGAGCTGTCCGGGCCGGCGCAGCCGCCGCCGTTCGACCTGTACCGGCCTACCGTGACCGCCGCGCTGCCCACCATCCTCGACCACGCGCCAGCTACGCTGCGGCACCCGCAACTCCGGGCCGGGTTCGAGGTCGCCGCAGCGAGCGCGGCCGGGTTCCGAGGGGCGCTGGACCGGGCCGGCTTCACCGAGATCTTCACCCCGAAGATCGTCGGCACGGCCACCGAGGGCGGCGCCAACGTGTTCAGCATCGACTACTTCGGCCGCCCCGCCTACCTCGCCCAGTCACCGCAGTTCTACAAGCAGGCCATGGTCGGCGTGTTCGAGCGGGTCTACGAGGTCGGGCCCGCCTTCCGCGCCGAGCCGCACGACACCGCCCGGCACCTCGCCGAGTACACCAGCCTGGACGCGGAGTTCGGCTTCATCACCGACCACTTTGACGTCATGGCTGTCTGCCGGGACGCCGTCGCAGGCATGGCCGATTCCGTCCGGGAACGGGCTAGTTCCGCCATGCAGTTCCTGTCCGCGAAGCTGCCTGAGGTGCCGGCGCAGATCCCGTACCTGCACTTCAGTGAAGCCATGGAACTCATCGGCGCGGCGACCGGCGAGGACGTCACCGAGGAGCCGGACCTGGCGCCAGCGCACGAGCGCTGGCTGGGCCAGTGGGCGGAGCGGGAGCATGGCAGCGAGCTGGTATTCGTCACCGGTTACCCGCTGCACAGCAAGCCGTTCTATACCTACCCTGACCCCGGACGACCCCGTTACTCCTATGGTTTCGACTTGCTTTTCCGCGGCACCGAGATCGTGACCGGGGGTCAGCGGCTGCACCGGCACGAGGACTACCTCCAGGCGCTGGCCGCGCGCGGCATGGACGCCGCGCCGTTCGCCGGCTTCCTGCAGGTGTTCTCCCACGGCATGCCGCCGCACGGCGGGTTCGCGATCGGGCTGGAGCGCTGGAC
>DAHVAR010000131.1 GCA_027314515.1 Actinomycetota bacterium | reverse complement strand
AAACTGCGCGCCATCACACGCGCCGCGTTCGGATTCCACGGACCCGAACCCATGATCGCGCTCGGAATGCTCGCCCTCGGCGGCCTCCGGCCCAGCCTCCCCGGACGATAAAACCACCCACGGAACCAGCCGGAGAACCCTATTTGTGTCCTCAGGTGACCGCGTGATCGAGTAGCCCAGGCCCGAGATCCCTGGCGGATAATGGAAAGCTCGGTCTTGATCATGACTGAAGGCAACGCTGGCCAGCCACGACCACACGTCACAGGATCCGGCCGCAGATCAGACCGGTTCTGTGGCGAGTTGCCAGCCCGGTGATCGAACCGGCGGCCGGGCAGATTAGGCGGCGCAGGGTAGGTGGTCTGGCGAGCCTTCGGTGGCCGGGCGTGAGGTCCGGCGGTAACCGTGCCCCGGGAATGAGCCACTGGCCATGGCCATAGCCTCCGGGGCGGTCAAGGGGCCCGCGGATCATCCGTTCGGTTCGCCGTCGACCACTGGCGACCCGAATGATCGAACGTGCAGGTCGGCGGCAACGAGCTCCGTCGGTTCTGGATGGGTGCCGCGCCCACGCCATCTGGGCGGGACGACGCCAGTGTCGAGCTGGCTGAGCTCCGCACCGCGACACGCCCGGTCCACTTCATTTCTTGCGCCCAGGACGCAGATACGCTTCACTGCTCGCATGTCATCGTGGGATGCTGCGTCGCAGGAACGGCTCAGGAACATCGTTGCAGAGCTGCGCGCCGAAGGTGTGGTCGACATGCTCGAACGGGTCGTCGCGCGCGTGTGGCGGGTCAACGTGGACCGGTACGAGCCCAGCGAGCTGGGCGATACCAACCGGTCGCTCGGGATCACAGCCTGCGAGAACATCCGCACCCTTGTGATGAGAGAGCGCTGGGCCGCCAGCAACCCCGCCGGCCTGGGGGACAGCGTCCGCGTCACAGCGCCCAACGATTCGCTACTGGTCGAGGCCGCGGGCGTGAAGTTGCATGTGATGAAGAGCGCGCCCGCGATCAGGCTGACGGAGCCGCGGTGGGATACCGACTTCACCTGGAGCGGCGAGAGTGACGTTCGGGTCGCTGCGGCGGCCGCCAATACGGCTGGGTACAACCCTTACCGCGCCGAGGGCGGATTGTTCGAGGACCTGTTTCCGGCCGTCGGCAACGTGTCGCAGGTCCGGGAGACTTTCCTCGTCTGGGCTGGCGGCTCCGAGAGCCCGCTCACAGGAGGCTGGCTTGGGCTGCCGACGCTCGGCGACCAGCCGTGGCTGGCCGTGGAGAACCTATGGTGGCACGGCGCCGACAGCATGCCTGGTTCACGGATGGAACAGGCTGTTGCGGCCCTGGACGTGTTCAGTGACAGGGCGGTGCCGCGCCCGATGGTGAGCCTCAAGGCGCGCCCGAGAACCGCGCAGCAGAAATGAGCTTTCCCGGGGAACGCGCTGCAGCCGCCCGCTGGCGTAGGGCGCAGGGAACGGTCGACATCTTCAGCGGCGCCCGGCTCGGGATCGCCCGGCGCATCGCACGGCTTCCGCGCACGGAACTCGCCGCGCGAGCCGGCATTTCGCCTGCCGCGATCACCCAGCTGGAGCGTGACCTGATCCGGCCCACAACCACGGTGGCGGCCCAATTGTCTCTCGCTCTCGGGGTGCCCAGCGAATTCCTGCTCCGCTCAGTATCGCCACACCCGATCCCGGCATCCAGCGCCCATTTCCGGTCGCTGCGGTCTACGCCGGCGATGAGCCGCGATCAGGCGCTGGCATTCGCCGAGCTCGGACTAGAAGTGCTGACCGCCGTCGAGGATTTCGCGGATCTGCCCGAGGTGAGGTTGCCGGAACTGGACGTCTTCCACCGAGATACCCCTGACGGGCTGGCGGAGGCCGCCAGGCGGGCGCGCGACGCGTTGAGCGTCGCCAACGGGCCGGTTCCCCATGTCGTCAGACTGCTGGAAACACACGGAGTATTCGTGCTGCGTCTTCCCGACGAGCTTGTGGACCCGCGGGTCGACGCTTTCTCGACAGCCGCTGCCCGCCGCCCTGTTGTCCTGCTGTCTCCGCTGAAGGACGATAAGACACGGTCGAGGTTCGACGCCGCTCACGAACTGGGACATCTGCTGCTCCACCACGACGCCGAGCCGGGTTCGAAGGTCATCGAGAACCAGGCACATGCTTTCGCCGCCGCATTCCTGACCCCAGCCGATCAGGTCGCTGAGGACCTGCCGCGCCGTCTGGACTGGGCCGCGTTCCATGCCGCGAAGCGTCGGTGGGGCGTCAGCCTGAAAGCGCTGGTGTACCGCGCGCATAGCCTCAAGCTGATCAGCGAGTCGTCATACAGGCGCGCTAACATTCAGCTGGCTGAATGGGGGAATCCCGAACCCGGCCCGCTCGGCCCGCCAGAGTCGCCTTCATTGCTCGGCACAGCCACCGACATGCTGAGCGAGATCGGGGTCACGATCCACGATGTCGCCGAACACGCGTCGCTGCCGGTTGAGTGCGTGCAGCAAATCGTCGGTGCTGCCACCGACCGACGCCCACGCATTGAGCAAGCTTAGGGTTCCGCTGACTGCGGCTACGGCCAGCGCAGGCTCAGCCAGTGGGCCATAGCAACAGTTCGTATGTGCTCATTCGAGGAAATCGCTAGGCCGATATGCCGCCACGGTGTAATGACGCGCGCTTCGTCGGCGAATGCCCACTGAGCAGCGGCCCCGAAGCGGCCGTTGGCTCGCTGCTCACCGCAGTCGTCCGTACGAGCGGACCCGGCCGTGGGAGGTTCGCGCGCGCCTCAGGCGTGCTCGGACTGGGCCTTCGTGCGACGACTTCTGGCAGCGCGCCGGTGATGGCGTCGGTCACTGTCGCGTGATCCAGGCCGAGCCGATCGGACAGCCGTGCGACCTGGCGGGCGACGTGGGCGGGCGGCATCGCCGCGACGACGGGAGCGACGGCACGCAGCGCGCTGATCTGCCCCTCGGCATGGTCGAGCCAGCGGGTCCATTGCTCGAGTTCCGCGTCGGTCACCAGGTCAGCGAGCGGGTGAGCGCGGTCGCCGAGGATGGCTGCGAGAGCCTCTGGGGATCTGCCGGCAAGGATCTGGGCTGGATCTTGGCCGGCCGGCAGCATGACGGCCGAGGTTTTCACGGTGAGCTGGCTGAGGAGATGGTAGGAGCGGATGGCGGCGCGCCGGCCAGGCGGGTCGGGGTCGAACGCGACCAGGACGCCGGCGGTCGGGAGGTCGGCGATGCGGCTGAGTGCGTCGGTGTGGCGGGCGGTAAACGCTGTGCCGCAGGGCGCGAGGCCGGCGAAGCGTCCTTGCCCGGCGATGGTCACTGCGATGGCGTCAAACGGGCCTTCCACGATAACTGGCCGGGCTCCGGCGGCGATCGCGTCTCGGGCCTCCCAGAGCCCGAAGAGGATCTCGCTTTTGTCGTACAGGCTGGTCGTGGGGCTGTTCAGGTATTTGGGCACGCCAGCTCTCGGGCAGCCGGGAGCGCGGCCGATGAATGCGATCACGGTTCCGTCGGCGGATCGGATCGGCAGCATGGCGCGGTTGCGGAAGGTGTCGATCAGCGTGCCGCGCCGGGACGGCCGTGCGAGGCCGGAGGTCTGTATGACGGTGTCTGTGAACCCCAGCGCCCGCAGGTGGCGAGTCAGGGCGTCCCAGGAAGCGGGTGCGTGCCCGGCCTGCCAGTGCTGCTGGACGCCGGTCCCGAAGCCGCGGGCGGCGAGGTAGCCCGGTACCCAGCTGGCAGGCATCATGTCCTGGAAGAAGGTGTGGGCCGCCTTGCTGACCTTGATAATGTCGTCGGCTGGCACTGGCGGCACTTCTTTTAACGGCGGCAAAAGGCGGCGCGGCGGCTCGGGCGCGGCCGTGACGGTAAGCCTGCCGGGTGTGCAGCCGCGGGATAGCTCGGCGTCCAGGTAGCCGGTGACTGTCGTGGCGGCGGCTAGCACCTGGGCGGTGACGGTCTGGAGGGTCGCCGCCGGGCGGGCGCGCGGGTCGGTCCCCGCCCAGCTGGACACGTACGGGAAGACGATCGCATCGGTGGCGATGCCCAGGTGGACGACGATCAGGTAGGCGACGGAGTCGGCCTCGACCTTGCGCAGGCCCGCGCACGGTACGGTGCCGCCGGGGTCGAGACGGGCGACGTGGCTGTGCAGGAGTACATGGCCGAACTGGTGAGCGAGCGCGGTGATCGCCTGCGCTGGCACAGTGCCCGCGGGTACCCGGATCCGCCGGGTCGGCCAGCTGAAAGACCCGGAGCTGTCGACGCAATCGCCGCGCTCCACGGCGAATCCGTGCCGCCGGGCCAGGTGGACCAGCGCGGTTAGCACTGCAGTGAGGAGTTCGCCGCGCCGCGCCTGGAGCGCGGGTATGCGTGCGGCGTACGCCTGCCGGAGCCATGCGGCCCAGTCCTGCCCGCTGCGTACCGACGCAGCCTCCCGAGCGGGCCTGGCGATAGCCGGCTCGTCAGGCATGGCCGGGACCGCCGGGACGGGCGGCGCGGCTGGCCGCCGGGCGAGATGTGGTACCGGGCCCCGTGGTGGTACGCGGCGGGCCTGCGGCTGCGGCGGCGACAACTTCGCGGATGGGAGCCGGGAAGTCGCGTTGCCACGGCCGGGTGTTCCGGCTGATCAGGCCGGCCTTCAGTCCGGTGAGCTCACCGGCGTCGGCCGCGCGAGCGCGCCCGGGTGCGGCAGTGTTGTCCAGTCCGGACTGTGCGCGCTCGTTGGCGGGCGCCGACTGGGTGACGCGGTCGATGACGTCAGCTGGGAGGTTGGTGACCGCCTCCAGCACAGTGCGCAGCTCGTCGTGGCTGAGCGGCTCGCGACCGGCGGCGACGGCTCGTTCCTGCAGTGCTGTCACGATTCCGCGGCCCCGGGACTCCAGGGCTTCGGTGCCGGGCAAGTCAGCGGGACCGCTGCCTGTGGCTGGAAGATCGGCGGCCCGCGCCGGGTCAGTGCTGGTGCCGGCATTCAGCACGGGAGCCGGCGTGAATGGCCACGCGCGTGCCCGCGGGCTCAGCGCGAACAGCGGCGCGGCTTCGCGCATGGCTTCCGCGGGTCCCAGCCCTTCGGCGCGCAGCCTGTCGTACCGGGCCATCGCGAACGGGTGCAGGTCGCGGAGGCGTTCCTCGGACTTACGCATGGCGGCCGCGGCGGTCGGCTCGTACCAGGGGACGTTCCGGTCGGCGTAAGGCATCGCAGCGCCCCAGGCTTGCGCGGTGGAGCGCAAGCCGGCGTCGCGCAGCCATTGCGGGTCCAGGGCGGGTGACCAGCCTGCCCGGGCCGCGTCGCGCTCAGCGCGGATCTGCCCTTGCAGGGCGCGGCGCGCTCGCTCATCTCGCTCTGCGGCTGCCCTGGCCTGGGTCTTCTGGTGATAGATGAACACCTGGGCCGCGGTCCCGGCGAACGACGCGATTTGCGTAGCCCGCTGCAGCCCGTGAGTCATGGCCTCGCGCAACGGGTCAGGGTGGGTTTCGGCTTCCATCTCCGCCTCCTTGTTTCCTGCCTTCCCAGCGCGTCGCTCCGGCCCCGGTGGCCGAGGTGCCTGTGATCAGGGATGCCGTCCCGCGCGGCCGGAGGGGAAGGTCCGGCCGTGCGAGCAAGCTGTTGCCCTGGGCGGCCGGTCTGGCGCAGCATCGGGGCCAGTGAACGGGTAGATCTGCGCATCCTGGCCATGGGACTCGATGCCGCGCCGGCTTGACGGCGAGGCCCGGGTTGCCGCCGCGCTGCGCCGGGACCCGCCGGCAGCAGGAGTCAGGCGAGCGTTTCGCAGGATCCGGGTCGGGTCCTGGGCTGCACGGCTACTGAGATGGAAGACGACGCTTGCCCGCCGGACCGCGGTATCGCGGGCACTGTCATGGCCCATTTCCTGGCGGAGCGCGGGGTAGAGCGCGACGGCGCTGGCGGCGACGCGCACCTGCCGGACGGCGAGGTCCTCGATCGCTTCTTCCAGCCGCCAGGCCGCGCTGAGAAGCGACGCGCAACCGGCATCCGCGGGCATGGCAAGCGGGTCGTGCGGGGCGTGAATGCCGGAGGTCGTGAAGATCCACCGTAGTAACTGCGCTGCGGCCTGCCGGCTGAGCTGCTGCTGGCCCGCCCTGCCCGGTAGTGCGGCTGGGGGAAGCGTACCGAGGCGATCAAGCGCAAGCGTGGCTGTCGAGCCGGGGTTGGCGGCGAGCTGCCCGGCGACCGAGCGCATCGCGATCAGCCGGGCGTCCAGCGCTTCGGCGCTCCAGCCGCGGACCAGCAGGTGACGACCGTGGCTGTCGCCGGTGTTCCTGAGGACCTGGTAGCCGACGAGGCTCAGTGCCGTGCGGGCGCTGCGCGCGCCAGCCCGCGACGGCAGGTGGACGTGTATGCCGTCGGGACCGCCGGTGAGCAGGGCATTACCGTGACGGTCACGCCCGGGCGCCGCGCTGCCGCAGATGCACCAGATATGAGCTGGGTCGAGCCTGGGTGGGTGCTGGTCACGGTTGGGCATCGCCGGCTCCGATGTGCGTCGGGTGTTCCTGCGGGGTTACGGCGCCGGGGCCAGGGGGCTCGGCGCTGATGTCCCACCACTCTTCGGGTGCTGGCACGGCTCCGGCTTCCCGCGGCTCACGGTGAGCTGTTTCGCTGCACTGGTAGAAGGGCCCGCGGGCGCCCATGAGGATGGGCATCTGGTGGTCCAGGTGGTCGCGGTACCAGCTCGCGATTCCGGTTCCCGGTTGCAGCCGGAGCACTTCCCTGGCGTGCCACAGCGACGTGAGCCGGCTGATGGCCTCTCCGTGCTGCCACCATTGGCCGCACCAGCGGTACTCGCCGCCGAGGGTGCGCCGGAACATGGGCAGGAAGTAGTCGATGACCCAGTCCTCGACAGCGTTGTACACGGGCTCGGGCGGCCCGGCGCCCATGGTGACATCGGGTGCGGAGGTCGCGGGGGAGTGGTCAGGCGTCATGGATGCTCCAGGAGGGACCGGCGGGAACGGGGCCGGCGGGGCCGGTCAGGTTCGCCTGCGCGCGGATCTGCTCGCGCGCGGTGTCCTGAGCGGCGCTGATCTCGGCGGCGCGAGGGCCGTCGTACCAGGGAGTGAGATGGATGAGGGCCGGCTTGAGGCCGGTGGCCAGCAGCAGCGCGGTACCGGGGGGGAGGGCCCGGATCGCGGCGGGCTCCAGGATGTCCTGGCGGCGCAGCGACACCGACTCGCTGGCACGCCCGTCGCCGTAGCTGATGGTGCGGACGGGAACGTCGTGCTGGCCGATCAGAGTGGCCAGGTCGCGCGCGAGCCGGGGTGAGTCGACGCCGGCGCCGATGATTTTCTCCGTGGCGGCGCCCCACAGCGTGGCCATTCCGTGCTCTCCCCACACGGTGGCGCCCTGCTCGTAAGACTGCAGGATGGTGACGGGGGTGATGCCGCGTGATCCGAGGTGGGAGTACAGATCCGGCAGGTCGGCGATCCGGCAGATGTTGGCTGCCTCGTCGAGCGGCACGACCAGGGGAGGGTCGAGGCGGCCTCCGAGCCGTTCAGCGCGGCGCTCAGCTGCCCGCATGGCGGTATCCGACAGGGCGGCGATCAGCGGCGCCGCGGCCGAGCGGGATTTCGACAGCAGGTACAGCGTGTCGCGGCTCGCGGCGAACTCCGCAGGGTCGAAGACCGGCAGGTCGCGGTGCAGCGGCGGCGTGACCCAGGCCATGATGTCGGGGTCGGTCATGGCCCTGGCGGCGGTGCGCGCGGTCTGGTAGATCCCGTCGCGGGTCTCGGTGGCGCCGTTCTGCGCGCCGCGCAGCGAGGCGGCCATGGCGGCGAACCCTGCGTCGGCCAGCAACTCGATTGGCGTCGGGACAGCGGGCTCGTTCAGCCATCCGGCCACGTCGTGCAGAGTGTGACCGGAGCCGGCGGCGGCCAGGAGCAGCGCGGCGAGCAGGTCCTGGGCGGCGGGGCCCCACAGGTCACGCCGGTTGTCATCGGCGACGGTGAGCACGAAATGCCCGGCCAGCCGGTGAGCGTCCTCGACTGTGCGCAGGCCGCGCAGCAGGTCCCACCACCAGGCCTGCGGCTGATGGGTGATCCGTTGCGGGTCGAACAGCCACACCTGCCCGGCGGTGTTGCGGAGAGCGGCGGTCGCTGCCCACAGGTCGGACTTGTTGGAGGTGGCGATGACGGCGCCGGGCGCGGTGAGGACGAACGGGATCGCCTGCGCGGTCGTCTTGCCCGACCGGGGTGCCATGAATGCCACCACGGTGTCTTCCCGGGAAGCGAAGACGGTCTGCCCGCGCCGGCCGCCGGGTTGCATGAGCTGCCCGAGCGCGAGCCCGGCCTGCGCCGGGTCCAGGGAGCGGGGGTCTGCGTCCGCGAGGGACCGCCGCAGGCTCACAGCTCCGCGGGCGACCGGCCGGCGGGTAAGTGCCCGCATCCTGGGGTTGCGGGCCTGGGCGGTGACCGGATCGCCAGGCGCTGGCCTCATCCGGGCGGTGGCCCGCACGGTCAGCAGGGCGACGGCCGCGGCGCACAGGGTCAGCGCGAGCGCGGTCGCCGTGACGGCGACGGTGGGAGTGTGCGGCCATGCCTGCGCGGTACGCCCGTGCACGACGGCGTCAGCAAAATTCATTCCGAACGGCTGGACGGTGCCGCCCGTGGCCGCCGCGGCGAGCCGGGCTGCGCCCCAGAGCAGCCCGGCAAGTCCGACCAGCGACCAGCAGATCGCCAGCACCGCCCAGCCGGCCGCGCTCCCGCCCGGCGTGGCCGCCGGCCGCGGCCCGAGCGCCCGGCTCATCGCAGGCTCCGGTCGGGGCTGACCCGGATCGCCTGATCGGTGTCGTAGAGCTCGAGCTCGGGTCCGACCAGGGTCAGCTGGACCGGGATGCCGAGGCGCTCTCCGGTCTTGATGAGGTACTTGCCGCGGCCGGGATGGCGGGTCCCGGGCTGGTAGGACTCCGGGGCCGACCAGGAAGCGACCAGCGCCTGCTCCGGCGCGGTGAGCGGGGTGATCTCGCTGACCCTGGCGAGCTCGCGGGGCGGCAGCCCGGCCAGCACGGTGATCGCCGACCGGTCCATGAATCCGCGTGCCTTGGCCCTGTCTTCCTCGGTGGCCAGGGCATCGAGGTCGGCAAGCGAGTGGGTGATCATGATGCTGGCCATGCCGCGGGACCGGTTGAGGCGGGTCAGCGAGTCGGCGTGCTCGACCAGGCCAGGACCGCCGCGCAGGGCACGCCACAGTTCGTCCATGACGGCGAGGTAAGAGCGTCTGGCCCCGGACCCGAGATCGGCCATCGCCGAAGCGGCGTCGACGCACGCGAATCCGTAGCTCCAGGTGCACAGCATCGCAGCTGTGAGCAGCTTGTCTCCGGCGGCGCGAACTGCGGATAGGTCCACGCTGACCGCCGGGGCGTTCAGGTCGATCGGCCGGGAGGTGGCGCCGTCGAACACGCCGCCCAGCGATCCGCTGCAGAGCAGGTCGAGGGTGAAGATCAGGTCAGCGATCCGGTCGTGGTAGCGGTCCGGGGTGCGGGCGCGGGCGGCTGAGCGGAGCAGGTCAGGGCCTTCCTCGAGCACCGCGAGCACGTCGGCGACGGTGGGTTCGGCCTGGCCGCGATGGCGCTCGTCGCGCAGGTCGATGGCCCGGCCGAGCACGACTTCCTCAGCGTTGGTGATCCGCTCGGCTCTGACCAGCGCGGCCAGGGCCATCAGGAGGGCCAGCCGCCGGGACCGCAGTTCCCAGCGCAGCTGCTGGGCGGCCGGGCCGGTCATCTTCGCCAGCGCGCCGCCGAGCGGCCCGGCGTCGAGCGGGTTGATCTTGTCCAGGCCGCGGCCGACGCGGATGACCTGACCGCCGAGGTAGCGGACCAGCGGGGTGTAGTCGGGCTTGGGGTCGCCGAGGACAAGGATCCGGGTGCCGAACGCGACCGCCCCGGTGACCAGCCGCTTGACCAGGGCTGATTTCCCGGTTCCCGGCTGGCCGAGGACGAACATGCCAGGGTTGGTGACCAGGCCGGCGCGCAGCCAGGCCAGCGGGTCGAGGCACGCCACCTCCCCCCACAGCTGGTGCCGGCCGACCGGGGTGCCCGCGACCGGGGTGCCGCTGCCGGCCACGAACGGGTACAGGCCGCACAGCTGAGTCGTGGTCCCCTGATACTCCGCGCCCGGTGCGACATGCACGGCCCGGCCGCCGTCTTGGATGTCCCATCCCCACGCAGGCGGCAGAGCCGCGTGCCCAGCTGAGGCAACGGCTGCGCGGTCGCCGCGGGCAAGCGGACCGCGGGCCCGGGGAGGGCGGCCTGGGCCGGGAGGCTGCGAAGCGGCCAGGCTGCGGACGCGGGTGGCAGGCATGGTGTCCTTCGGTCAGCGCCGGAACCGGCGGGCGAGCTCGGGCAGGCAGATGCCGCAGGGCAGGGTGGCGGTGAATCCCGCGGCCTGGCTCCGGTACAGGCGCTGCGGCCGGATCCGGGAGTACTCGGCGGCGGCTTCGGTGTCGGCGGCGGCCCGCGCGAGCTGTGCCGGGTCGGTGACGGTGACCGTCACGTACAGGCCGAGGATGCTGACCCCCGCGCCGGTGGCTTCCTCGTCGGCGGCCTGCCGTGCGCGCGCGTGGTCGTGCACGTCGCGGGCGGTGACGTCGCGCCGCGTGCGCCGGGAGTATTCGTGCCGGAACGCGGCTGCTCGCACTTCGCTGTCCAGGATGGCTGCCGCTGCCTGGGCGGGCACCGGCCGGTACTGGAGGCTTACGCGCTTGGGCCAGCCGCCGGGTGCGAGGAGACGGGCCAGAACGTCGGAGGTCACGTTCTGCCGGGGTGCTTCCCGCCACGCCCATGTCACGGACGTGCCGCTGTCGTGCCGGTAACAATCCCAGCGTTCTTCTGCTCCGGCGGGCCCTGCGCTGGACCAGTTCAGCTGGTCCTCCAGGGCGGCGCTCAGCCCGGCTGCGCGCAGCCGGTTGACCTCGCCGCGCGCAGCCGGGTCAAATGCCGTCCGCACCATGCCCGCGATGTCGCTGGCCCTGGCCCGGCCAAGGACCGTCACACCGCATGCGGCCAGTGCTGATTCCAGGCCAGACAGCGACTGGCCGGTCTCGGTGACCGCGTCGGCGATGTTCCTGGGCTGGATTGCGGACGCTGCCGGGTTGAAAGTGATGCTGACCCAGGTGTTCACGTCGGCTGCCGCCGCAGGCGCGGCGGCTACCACCTGGTCGATGATTTCCAGCGCGCCACGGGGAGCGGCGGTGTCGATGGCGCCCGCGATCTGGCTGGTGAGCGTCAGCCCGGGATCGGGAGCGGTATCTACCGTGACCGTGACCCACCGTAGCGATGGGATGTAGCCGAGGGAGGCTAGCCACGCTGCCCAGTTCGCCACCCACTGGTCGGCGTCGGCCGGTTCTGCCAGCCACGTCGATGTCGGCACCACCCGCAAGGTGGCGGTGAGGAAGCCGGTGTGCCGGTCGCGGACTAGTCCGTACCGGCCGCCGCGGCCGTCCTCGGCGGACAGCAGCTGGGTGGCGGCCAGGGTTCCCGGCAGCTGCAGTTCGCCGGCGTGGCACAGCACGACCTCGGCCCGGTAGCCGGTGTGGCCCGCTCGCGTGCCGCGCCACCACCGCAGCCGCTGAACGGCGACCTGGGCGAGCGGCACTCCGCCGGTCCGGATCAAGCCCGCCGCGCCGGCCAGTACCATCGGCGGCGCCACGTACAACAGTGCCCGGAACGAGACCGCGGCCACGACAAGCACAACCACGAGGCAGCCGAGCATCGTGAATGTCGCAGCCGGGCCGAGGCCCAGCAGCCCGATACTGCGGCTGCGCCGCCATCCGCCGTAGGTGCGCGCCGGCGACTGGGCGGGGATCATTCGATGTCTCCCGGTTCCATCGCGCCTGTGGCCAGCCGGGCACCGTGACCCGCGGCCCGTGCTGCTGCGCCAGCCGCGGCGGCGACCGGTCCCGCGGCTGCCGCGGCGCCAGTGGCGGCGGCTCCCCCCGCAGCACCGGCGAACCCGGCCGGACCGGCCGCCACCGGGCCCGGGCTGGGGCTCACGGCGCCGCTTGCGGTGGCACCGGCAGAAACACTGCCCGTTCCCGCGCCGAAGCTCACGCTGCTGGCCGCGCGGGCGCCGGAAGCCGGAGTGCTGCTTCCGGGGCTGTAGCCACTCAGCCCGCCGCCTGCGCCTGGGCCGGCCGGAGAACCATCAGGCGGGCTGGCGCCGCCGCCCCCCGGCGGCGGGCCGAGCCGTGAGCCGAGGTAGGAGGCCTGGTCCTGCGCTGCTGACGCGGCACCGCCGGGGGACGAGCGCATGGCACCGACGGCCACCGCGCCCATCGCAGCGGTGCCGGCGAACTGCCCGCCGCCTCCGCCTCCGGCGATGGAGCCGGTGGTCCAGGTGAAAAACTTCATCAGGGCCGGCAGCATGACCACCGACAGCGCGAGCATCGCGAATCCCATCAGCGCGGTCCGCGGGGTGCCGCCAGACCCGATCATGGTGAACGCTGCCGCGTAGACAGCCGCGGCTGCCGGCTTGTAGCAGATCAGGGCCAGCATCCACGCGGTGACCTTGCGCACCCAGGCGCGGGTCATCGGGGCTATCGAGCCAGCCGCAGCCAGTGGCAGGGCTCCGGCCAGGACGATCAGCGCGGCCTGGCGGAACAGCATCAGCACCGCCTGAACGAGCGCGAGGACTATCGCGATCACGCCGAAGACCAGCACGACGCCTGGTGCCGCACTCCCGCCGAGGGTCATGACCTCCTCCAGGCGCCGAGTGAAGTGCCCGCCCGTCGATACCTGCAGAACCCACGACGACCAGGCATCACCGGCCTTAAGGAGCAGCGCGGCCGCCGCCGCGCCCAGCGTCGTCGCCGCGGCCAGGGCGAGCAGGCCGCCGCCCAGGTCCAGCAGCGGGCTGGCCCTGCGGGTGATCGCCATCCGCACCCCGACGGCGATCACCCCGCCCACCGCCACAGCGGCGGTGATCGGCAGCAGCCACTGCTGGATGTGGCTGACGGCTGGCTCGGCGGACAGGTCGGGGGAGGGGATCTGCACCCACCACGTGGCCGTGTTCTCCACGAACCAACGGATGCCGCCGGTGAGCGCCTGCGCGATGCCGCCGAGGATGCCGCTAGCCGCAGTTGAGACGGCGTACTTCGCGATGCTGTTCACGACCAGGCAGGCGGGCTCGACCAGAGTGTTGCATGGCATGGGGTTACCTCTCGTCCGGGAAGGTGATGTATCCGGCCAGGGATGATGCGCTGGCTGCAGAGCTGGCCCAGTCCCCATCGGCCGTGGCCACGACGCGCCAGTCACCGTGAAGCCACACGACGTCGATGCGGGTGACGACCATGACGGTCGCCCCGCTGTTACCGGGGCCCTCGGTGAGGATGTCGACCGTGGCGGCGGCGGGCGCAGACGCCGCGACGCGGTACGCAACCTCGACCGCGTACCCGCGGCCCACTGGCTGGCCGGGCCGGACGCGAGCGGCTGAGCGCAGCGCCGCGTACTCGCTGGCGTCGGCTTTCAGCAGCGCGGTCGCGCCCGGCCCGGTCACCTGACCGCGGATAGTCGGCAGGTAGATGGCCGGTCCCCACTGCGGCGCGGTGCGGACAACGATGTTGACCGCTGCCAGTACCGCTCCCAGCGTGGTGTCGCTGAATCCCCGGGCCAGTCCGCCGCTGCTGTCGTGCGGCCCGTCTTGCGCGGAGACGGGAAGCTCGATGCCGTGGAAGTCGATCCAGTTCAGGCTGCTCGCTTTGGCGGTTGCGGGCTGTCTCGCACTCGGCGTTGTGGCATGCACGTGTGCCCTTGTCGCGGGCGTGCCCTTCCGGCTCGCGTGATGCGCGCTGGCATGGTGAGCGAGGGCGGCAGCGGTCAGCACGAGCGCGACGGCCAGGATCAGGGCCAGCTTGCGGAGCCTGCGATTGCGCCTGTAGAGGCGGTACTCGTAGCGCTCGGGCCTGGTGAGGAACATCGGGGCCTCACGCGAAGACGCCGACGATGCCCGATGACAGGGCGATCAGCGTCAGTCCGGCGAGCACCCACGGAATGCCGGTCGCGCCGTCGGCGGCCAGGCTGGATCGGTTCCGGCGTCCGATCGCCATCATTGCCCCGCAGCCGATCAGGCCGAACACTCCGGCTACCAGAGCGCCCCACTTCCACCAGCCGAGCAGGGTGTTCACCGGGCCGGCCAGGCCGGGCGGAGCCAGCGGGGCCGGGTTCGGGACGCGGGCCGCCAGCACACTGCTGGTGCTCGGGGCCGGCGCGGCGATGAGATGGCGGACGGCGAGCGCGAAGTGAAAGAGCAGCATCATCAGGTCTCCTGGGGTCGCGAGAGGGGGAGGGTGCGGCCGCAGGCCGCCTGGATCTGGGCCACGGCACGCAGCGCGCGGCGCGGCAGCGGCACCGATGCCGGGTCGTCAGCTAGCCGCAGGCCGGGAATGAACGGGATCCGGATCACGAGCCCGGCCTGCGTCTCCAGCAGCCTGAGCCGGCTAGTCGCCGTGGCCGGCTCGGGCCAGCCGTCGCTCACTACTGCGATGCCGGCGACCTGGCCGCCTTGGCTGGTGACGGTGGCTACTGCGCTGGTGGCCTGCGCTGCCGCCCGGGCGGTGCTGCGGCATGCCACCACCAGGGCACGGCCGCTGGAGACGATGGCCGGGTACTGCGGATACGGCTCGGCACGCATGGCCCCGATGTCCCAGGCTGGCTGCAGCCAGGCCGCCAGCGTCGAGGTCCCCGCGCCGCCATGGGCGCCCCAGACGACCAGCTCGCGATGCAGCCACTGCCCGCGCGGCGACCGCTCCGCCACGGCGCCGGAGTCGCCGGAGACGCTGCCGGGTGGTGTTCGCGGGAGCCTCATGGGGATGCTCCGTGTGGCAGTCAGCGGGGCGGCCGGATGCGTCATGTGACTAGGGCCGGTGGACGGCTAGCAGCTGGCGGGGTTCCTCCGGTGCGACGCCGAGGAGCTCCAGCAACCCTGGGGTGGGGATCCGGTAGGTGTCGCCGATGCGGATCACCCGGCAGGGGAACTGGTCGCTGCGCGCCAGCTCGTAAGCCTTGGTGCGGCCCAGGCCAAGCGCGCGGGCGGCGGTCATCAGGTCGACGGTGGCGCTGGCGCGCAACTGGGCTGTGGTGACGGGCTTCATCGGGTGGCTCCTCCTGACGGTCAGCCGTGACGGGGAAGGCCTGCGGGGCGGGTGGCCACGACGGCGCCGGCCAGCTCCAGCGGGTCGATCTGGACGTCCTCGCCGGCTTGCGGAGCCTGGATGACCTGGCCTCCGCCCAGGTACATGACGACGTGACCAGGGTTCTTCGCGGTGCCGTCCGAGCCCGGATAGAAGACAAGGTCTCCCGGCTGGATCTGGGTCAGCGGAACCTGCGGGCCGTCAAGCCGCCATCCGAAGGTGGTGCGGGCAATGCGGATCCCGGCCGCGGCGTAGGCGGCGTAGACCAGGCCGAGCAGTCGTAGGCGCCGGGGCCGGCTGCGCCCCACCGGTACGGCTTGCCGATCTGCCGCAGCGCGAAGGCGATCGCAACCACGGCCGCCGCCGAGGGTGCCGGGACGGTGTACCGGGCGGCCCAGCCGAGGACCTGCCAGACGTAGGCGGCGGAGTGGTTGTACGCGAAGATCGCCTGGCGGATCCCGGCAGCAGTACCTGAGGAGGCGCCGTCCGCGCACAGCATCGCCGCCGCCGTGTAGATCGCGTCCGCCGGATCGTAGGGGCTCAGCTTGCTGCCGGGGTCAGCATCGACGGCGTACTGCGCGAACGTCGCAGGTTCGAACTGCATCGGGCCCTCAGCCCCGGCATAGTTAGCGCCCGAGTGAACGCCCGGTGCTGTCGACTGGCCGTGGTCGCTCTCGACCTCGCCGATGCCTGCCAGGACACCCCAGGGAAGGCCCTGGCACGTCTGCGCGGCGTTCATATACAGCGCCAGGTATGCCGGCGGGATCCCCGACAACGCGGTGACGCTCGGGCCGCCCGCCAGCCCCGCGCTCATAGCGCTAGCGGATCCGGCTGCCGCGCCGACGAGGAGCAGAAGCGCTATAGGGAGCGCGGCCGCTGCGAGAGCGGCGGCTACGGCGAGCCACTTGAACACTGGGCTGCTCCCTGCGGCAGGTTCCGGCGAATCCAGCCGGGCGTTGTCCGAACCCGGCGCGCAGCCCATGCAAGCGGCACCAGCCGCCACCAGTAAGACGCCAAAAGTCGCCAATGACGACTTGCTGCCAGCAGAACTGAGGTACTTATCGCTCGGCTAGTGAGTGCCGACTGTGGACATCGCTGCTACCTGCAGGTTCGCCAGTAAGATTGCCGCACCTAAGGGCAGGCCCGCGCCTGCTGACTAATGCTCAGCTGAGCGCAGCCAGTCACAGCGTCAGCGGTGGCCGGATGGTTAAGAGAGATTCCATGAATGGTCGAATTCCCTGTCCCGCAGCGGCGGACTCTGCAGACGAATCCTCCGGCCATCGCTGACGAATTTACGACGTTCTGCACGATCCAGGTCGTCTTCCTGAGCCAACGGAGCCCTCGCGGGACTGCTAACCCGGCCAGCGGCGGTGTCGATGCCACGCCCATCACACGGAGTAATCGGGCTTGCTGGCGCTCGCGAGCCGACGCGCTCCGAACGCCGAAGATTGGGGCCGGTACCGACTTGCCTGCTGGGCATCGGGACCGGGCCTCGTCGGCACCCGTAGTGGAAGTCCCCGGCGCTGTCGCGCACCTGTTCTTGTGTGACCAGCAGTGCCTTGTGCCTGCTCTGTACCTATTTTATCGTGGCCGGTTTCTGGAGTTGCCCGGCGTTGCCGTGCGGGCGGACGTGAGCCTGGCTTGACACGGGGTGGCAGGCCGTAGCCTGGCCTGGCGGCGGGCTGGATCTTTGATCCGCTCCGCCTTCGGGCCCGCGGGCGGCCTGCCGCTAGGGTCCCGTGTCAAGCCCGGGCGCCCGCGCCGGCTGTGCAGCGGCGTCAGGCGGGGTGGCTGGCCCGGTATGCGGTGTCGGCCTCGGCCGGGGGCCGCAGCCCGGTGCGGTGCATCAGCCGGTCATGGTTGTACCAGTGCACCCAGGCGGCGGTGATCTTCTCGACGTCGCCGCAGGTGCGCAG
>DAHVAR010000113.1 GCA_027314515.1 Actinomycetota bacterium | reverse complement strand
CTGGCAACCTCCTCGTGCCAGCGGCACTCGCAGCCGAATCCGGCATCCCGCGCACGACACTGAACCGCTACGTCGAACTTCTCACTGCAGTCTTCCTGATCAAGCAGATCCCCGCGTGGTCTGCCGGGCAGACGCACCGGGCCATCGGCACGCCGAAGCTCGCCTTCACCGATACCGGCATCGCATGCCACCTGATCGGCCAGGACGCCGACCGCCTAGCCGAGCCGGACGGCACAGCCGGACAGATGATCGGGACCTTCGTGATGATGGAACTCGCCCGCCAGCTCACCTGGTCGGAAGAGCCCGCCTCCATCACTACCGCACCAAGGACCGCGTCGAAGTCGACGCCGTCCTGGAAACCCCGGACGGCCGGGTTATAGCGATCGAGGTCAAGGCGGGAGCCACCGTGCGCACCGAGGACCCAGGCTGGCCTCCGGCACCTGGCCAATCGGCTGGGCAGCCGGTTCGTCGCCGGATACGTGCTCTACACCCGGGCAGCAAACCCTCCCGTTCGGAGAACGCCTGCGCGCCCTCCCGATCGACGCTCTCTGGCACGCCGCCCCCATAGCTACCGGCAGCGCGTCACTCTCCCGTTCGGTTCGGGGGCCGAAACCGCGCGCAGTACCGGTCAGCGCCCTGTGGCAGATCTGAGCCACGGCCCAGCGCCGCCATCACGCGGGTTCTCGCAGGTCCAGCCAGGCATCATCGAACATCAGGAGATAGGCGAACGGTTCAAGTCCGCCCTCGGACACCAGATGATCATCGCCTTACCTGCGGAAACACTCCCAGAGCAGAAGTCGGCGCACGCCCGCGTGCTGTCCAGGGACAGGAGGCGTCCGCAGCCGCCCGGGGGCACCAAGCTCGGCGTCAAGCGGGGCCCTTCTGGCCAGCTGGAACCCTGGTAGCATGTATAGGGTAGAAAGGAAGAGCGTGAGCCTCAACATCAAGAACGCCGAGACGCACGAGCTTGTCCAGGAACTCGCCGCGCTGACCGGCGAGACGCAGACAGCGGCGGTGACCGTCGCTGTCCGCGAGCGCCTGGAGCGGCTGCGGCATCTGCGTGAGGCTGGCATGGCTGACCGGCTGCTGGCTATCGGCCGGGACACCGCGCCCCGGCTCAGGGAGCCGTACCGGAGCGCTGATCACGGCGACCTGCTCTACGACGACCGCGGGCTTCCCGCGTGATCGTCGACACCTCAGCCCTGATCGCGATCCTGCGAGCCGAACAGGACGCCAGCGAGACAGCCCACGCCATCGAGAGGGCACGGACCCGGCGGATCTCCGCCGCAAACTACCTGGAAGCCGCGGTCGTCATCGACGGCAGCCGTGACCCGATCGCCAGCCGGCGCTTCGACGAACTCGTGCAGACCGCGGAACTGCGCATCGAGCCAGTCACGCACGACCAGGCCCGCATAGCCCGGGACGCCTACCGCGACTTCGGCAAGGGCAGCGGCCACAAGGCCGGGCTGAACTTCGGGGACTGCTTCGCCTATGCCCTGGCGAAATCCGCCAGCGAGGCACTGCTCTTCAAGGGAGACGACTTCAGCCACACCGACATCACGCCCGCCCTACCCGCCGAACCGGACACCGACCCCGCCTGACCCCGCCTCTCACAGATCCAGCCAGCACTCCCCATCGGGTGCCAGAAGATGGCGAGCGGTTCAAGTCCCCCTCGGACATCATCACGGCCTGACCTGCAGAAACGCTCTCATAGCGCAGGCCGGTGCACGCCCGTAGGGCGAGACCTCGGGGCGCGGGCCAGATTGCCCTGGCCCGGCCGGACAACGATGGAAGCCTGAAGTCAGGGTCAGCGGAGCTGGCCTGGCCAGCATGACCAGAATCTGCGCGCAGATCGGGGCGCGAGTCCGCGGAGAGCCGCGAGCCAGCCGCCATGCCAGTCCAGTGTGACCTGGCACGCTGCGAGTTCAGGGAAATGGCAATGATGACGGAAGCAGTTGCGGGAGCAACAGATCGGGCACACGCTGCGAGAATGCTAGTTACGGCGGCCTCGCGACATGGGGCAACTGCCGAGATTGCGCAGGCCACCGGCCAGGCACTCGCGGAGCGGGGCCTCACGGTCGCGGTGATCCCGCCCGCCGATGTCCGTAGCATCGGCGGCTATGACGCGGTGATCATCGGCAGCGCGGTGTACATGAGTCATTGGCTCGATCCTGCGAAGAAGCCCGCAGCGGGATCCGCCCGCCTCCTGGCTGTCATTACCCGCAGTCCTCCTCAGCGCCGTCCTGACGCCCGAGGCACGGGTCGGGCAGACCTCGCCGCCGTCTGGTCTGTCCGCCTGACATCGTGCGGCGTTACCGCGTCACGTACTGGCCGGGGGAGGCGCGCCGCAAGGCCAGCGTCTTTCAGGCGAGTGGCCGAGCAGGGCGCGAGCTTCTTGACTTCCTCTCCGACCAGGATCCGCCAATGCTCCGGTCGCCCGAGCACCGTGGCCCGCGCACGATGCCGCCCGGAGCGAACGCATGCGCGGTCGTGCCCTTTGCCGGGTCAGGCACCGTACGGCGGGTAAACTGCCAGGTGAGCAAGATCCGTGACAATGAGGAGTGCACATGACCGCGCGCGCCGGAGACATGGTGTCGATCCCGCGAGCGGAGCTAGACGCACTCCGGGCCGAGAACCGGCGCCTGCGGCGTGAAGCCGGGGACGCCGAGGCGCTGAGGCGCATCCGGTCAGACTCCGGCGAAGGCCGTATGCTCACCCGCGAGGAACTGACAGAGGCGTGGGGAATTAGTGAGTGACCGGGCTCTTCGCTTCCCTGACAGGATCTGGAACGAGCTCGAAGCGCTGCCGCAACCACTTCGAAGCGCCGCCCACAGGGCGATCTTTCACCTGCTCGAAGAACCAGTCCCGACGCTTGCCGACCCGTTTCCCGAAGGGACCCGCTGCCAGATGCGTACCGGATCCATCTTCCATCGGACGGTCTGACTATCTGGTACACCGTCACCGAGAGCCCGGAGGGGCAGGTCGTCATCGTTGTTCAGTACGTCAAGGCCGACACCTGAATGAGAAGGCTACGCAGCCGGCTGGCAGATGCGCAGGCAAACCGCTGGCGGTAAACGACGTCGTCTTGTAGCCGCGATGCTCGTGTCCCGGCTCGCCAGGTTGGTACCGGAAGGGAGCTGACGTGCGGGCCCGCAGCGGGGGCTGGCCAATCGTTCTGGCCCACGCTCGCTGCCGCCCGGCTGAGACAACGGCGACCTTGCTCTTCCGGGCTACCCACTGTTCCCCGCAGGAGCGATAACCGGTCCTATGCCGGGCGTCCAAGCGCCGCCGTCCGGCCAGGCGAAACATCGGGATCATCCCAGAAGGAGCGGATCTCGCGCAACTGGCCGAGCGCTCGTCTTACGTTGGCAGCGCCGAGCACAAGTCGTTCCCTTCATTTGCCGGAGATGCGCGGCTTAGGGCGGAAGCGAAGATCGGGCCCGCGGCGCGGGAGAGTCAATCACGGCCAGGTCACGGCCTGGCGTGGCCGGCATCCCCGGTACGGTGATCGTCGTGGCGCTGGACGAGAAGGCACTTCGCGGGTCATCCTTCGGCGCGGTGGCAGCCGCCTACGCCGAGCACCGGCCGGACTACCCGGAGGCAGCGGTTCGGTGGGCGCTTGAGCCCGCGCCCGGCCAGCGCGTGCTCGACCTCGGGGCCGGCACCGGCAAGCTGACCGCTGCGCTCGTCGCGCTGGGCGCCGACGTCACCGCGGTCGAGCCAGACCCGGCAATGATGGCCGAACTGCGCCGACGGCTGCCGGGAGCGCGAGCGCTGGCCGGGACGGCCGAGAGCATTCCGTTGCCCGACGCCTCGGTCGACGCAGTCGTGGCCGGCCAGGCACTCCATTGGTTCGACATGACCGTTGCAGGCCCGGAGATCGCGCGCGTCCTGGTCCCCGGCGGCATCCTGGCCGGGCTCTGGAATTTCGATGACGACCGGGTGGAATGGGTAGCCGGGCTTGACCGGATCAGCGACGGCATAGCCAGCCTCACCCTGGCGACTTGGGAAACTCGGGCTGCTGACATCCGGCTGGCCGCGATGGATCTGCCCGGCCTGTTCAGTCCGCCAGAGCGCGCCGAGTTCGCGCACGAGCAACTCCGCACTGCCGACTCCCTGCTGGCAACCGTCGCAACCCATTCCAAGCTGCTGATCATGGACGACGGGGCCAGGCGCGCCGTTCTCGACCAGATTCGCGCCTACCTCGCGCGCCGACCAGAGACGTGCGCTGGCGAATTCATCCTGCCGATGCTCACCGGGGTCTTGCGCGCGCGCCGCCGATAGCCGCCTCGCCCTGCCACCGTAACGGGGCGATGCGCGGCGGCAAGGCCATGATCGCCACCCTGCCCTGGCGGCCGATCGCCGTCCCCGGCCAGCCCAGCCCGGCCAGCCCAGCCCGACCAGAACGCTGGAACCCGCGAAACCCACCATCGTGGCCGAGCGCTGCGGCAACCACGCCCGCACGACTTGGTACGGCGTCGCGCCGAGACCTTCAGAAACGGTGTGCAGCGTGGCCGGCTGAAGCGGGTTGAAGCCGCCGAGCGGGAAGAACGCCGCGTAGGCGATGGTCTCCGCCGCGCACCAGTCGCTAGCCGGACAGCCGCCGCTTCGCGCCGTTGCTGGCTGCCATCAGGCGAATGCCCTGACCACGTCCTCAGGACGCCAGCGGAGCGCCAGATTCGCGGCCGAGCCACGATGCCCACCTCCGGCTGATCAGCGCCCCCGCTGCCGCAGCGCGGCCGCGTCTGCTCAGTTCGTGCGCCGCTCGCCCGATCGCCAGGTAGAACCGCAGGCTGCTGTCGGCGACCCGGTAAAGCGCCGGCTTCGTTCGCCGGACCGGCAGCGGCTCGTCAATGGCGAGCACGTGCTTGTCCCCGACCAGCCGGCGCCGTACCGGGGTCAGCGTCCCGGACGGGACCGCCCCGGTACGGCTGCCAGCCTCGGCCGCGATGCTGGCGTGTGTCCGGTTGCCGGCGCCTACCGCCTCGATCACCCTTTCGCGTGACGTCGGGCGCGGGGAATTCGGCAAGCAGCGCGGCCTCGGGAACGCCGAACACCGGCGACGCCGGGTCCGCACACTCACGCTCCCAAAGTCCAGCGCAGGGACTCCCGCCGGCCAGGCGCGCAGGATACCGGGCAATCCGCCGGACAGCAGGTACACGTCAAGGGCATCCGTTGCCCGCAGGCTTAGCGCGTCACCTACCTCAGCGGATTCAGCGGACCGAGCAGCCATGGCATTTCGTCAAGAACGACGATGACGGGAGAGTCCGATCAGAACTCCCGGCACGCGGCCGTGGACACGGGAACCTTTCGCTCGGGCGCTTGGCCCTGCTAGCAAGTGCCGTACGCCCGCAGCACGGACAGCAGCATCTGACGCAGCGAGCGCTGCTCGGCGGTGGTCAGCGGGCTGAGAAAGTCGTTCTCTAGCTCCGCACCGATCGAGGCGAGCTCGGCGGCGAGGTCCTGTCCTCGGGCGGTCAGCGTCAGTACCCGCCGCCGCCGGTCGGCAGGATCCACCTCACGGGCGAGCAGCCCGCGCTCGGCAAGACTGTCGATGAGGGGAACGACGTTCCGGGGGTCAACCGCTATGAGACCGGCTAGCTCGTGCTGGCCGGTCGGCCCGGATTCACTGAGCGCCCTGAGCACCTTGAACTGGCTGGGACTGACATGAAGCTGAGCCAGCATGTCCGCCCAGAGGTGACGAGCCTGCGATCCGGCCATCGCAAGCAGGTACCAGGTGCTGGCCTGGAACGTGAGCGGTCCTGGCGGCAGCGGCTCGGGGCCGGTCTCAGCGGCGTCCGCATGCATGACGGAAGTCTAACCAGGTGGCACGGTAGCCATTAATCATGATAGACATATTTCATGTCTAATTTTGCGGCAGCTTCGCGGGACCAGGCGGCTACGGGTGACTGAGCACCAGCCCAGTCGACGCGGGGTCCGGCACGGTGAGAGCGCGACTGGCGGATCCCGCCGCGCCCGGCATGTCCCCGACAGCGTCATCCTGGCGATCGCCTGCGTGGCCCAGTTCATGGTCGTGCTCGACGTCTCGATAGTGAATGTGACGCTGCCGTCAATCGGCCGCGACCTGCACTACACGCCAACCGGCCTGCAATGGGTGGTCAACGCTTACGTGCTGACGTTCGCGGGATTCCTGCTGCTCGGCGGCCGGGCCGCTGACCTGTTCGGCCGCCGCCGGGTGTTCC
>DAHVAR010000109.1 GCA_027314515.1 Actinomycetota bacterium | reverse complement strand
CGGGCCGCTCGACGTCGTCCTGGACGAGTTCACGCCGGCCGCGCTGGAGGAGGCCCTGCTTGAGGGCCCGTACGGCCGGTGCGTGTACGCCTGCGACAACGACGTGGTCGACCACCAGGTGGTGGCGATGGAGTTCCCCGGCGGGGCCACCGCCACGTTCACCATGACCGCGTTCAACGCGGGCGGCGGGCGGCGCACCAGGATCTTCGGTACCCGCGGCGAGGTGTCCGGCGACGGCGAGACGATCAGGATCTACGACTTCATGACCCGTCAGACGCAGGTGGTCACCCCGGAGCAGACCGGAGCCATGTCAGCGGCCGGAGGCCACGGCGGCGGCGACGCCGGCCTGATGGACGCGTTCACCGAAGCGGTCGCGCTCGGCAACCCCGGTCCGATCAGATCCGGCCCGCGCGAGTCGCTGGCCAGCCATCTGGCCGTCTTCGCAGCCGAACGCGCCCGCCTGAACGGGACCGTCGAGACGCTCTGACGGCCGGCCATTCACACCGGTCGCCCTGCCCGCTCAGCCCGCCTTCCGACCTACACCTCACCCCGCCTTCCGACCTACAACTCGCCGCCGAAGCGGTTGGCAGGGCGGCCGATCGTTCCCGGCCGGCACCAGAAGAGATCGCCCGCATGAGGCTCTCGTGAGAGCTGTTCCCGGCTCAAGCCGTCCTTCGCCGTAGTGATAAACAGTTCATCGCGGGAGTCCCCGCCAAAGGCCACGCTCGTCACATTCGAAACCGGCAGCTTGACGACCCGGTCGACGACGCCGTCGGGAGTAAGTCGGCGAACCTCGCCGCCGCCCCAGATTGCCACCCAGATGCAGCCTTCGGCATCGAGGCTAAGGCCGTCCGGGATCCCCGGCGGGGAAACGGTGAGAGCACCGCGGCGCCCGGTCATCTCGCCGGTCGCCTGATCGGTTGAGTAGACGTCGATGCGCCCGAGTACGGAGTCGACGTGGAAGAACGACGATCGATCCTCGCTCCAGTCGAGGCCGTTGGAGCAAGTCACGGACGGAAGAAGCTCGGTTATCGAGAGGTCGTGCGCCATTCGGTAGAGGCTGCCGACAGGCTCTGTGCCTTCGTGGTGCATTGTCCCCACCTGGAAGCCGCCCCATGGGTCAACCTTGCCGTCGTTGAAACGTACCTTTGCCTGGTCCACCCTGAAGCTGCTGAGCTCGCGCGCACGGTCTTCGCGAGGCGCAAGGCTTGCCAGTCGATCATCGAGCGCGAGAAGGAGCGGCCCGGTCTCAGTGAGTGCCACGGCTGCGACCTGCTGTGGGAGGAGCAGCGAATCATCGGCCCCCGCCGCCGGGTCGTACTCGTGCAGCCGGCGGCCGACTATGTCGACCCAGCGCAAGCGTCGAGCTTGTTCGTCCCAGAGAGGTCCCTCGCCGAGGAGGGCCTGGCTCGGCAGCGCCACCTCGACCGGGACAACGACTGGAGTCACGGCATCGCCCTCGCCAGCCAGCCAGTGCCGTCCTGGCTTCGGGAGCAGAAATGCGCAGCCGCCTTGGTCACGGCTGGCTCGCTTTGCCGGAGAGCACCAGCACGGCAGCCCTATCGCCCGCAAGCCCCTCGACTTTCTCGGTGGGCCAGTCAAGCGGTGCGGTCACGCATTCGAGTCCGTCTTCGGTGACGAGGAAAGTGTCCTCCACCTTCGCGCCACCCGCGAGGCTCGGGTTCCAGGCCAGAGCATGGCCCGGTGCCACCTGGGTGGTCCAGAATGCGCTCTCCTCCCATCCCGGGGCGAGTTCGAATTCTCGTGTGCCGTAGCCGATCGGACCGCCCTGCCAGTGTTCGCGCCAGGATTCCGGATAACCGATCTCGCGGTAGGCCTCGACGAGTCGCAGGGTGGCCTCGCCGTAGCTGCCACCAGGGGCGCAGGCATTCAGGACCGCGGCCTCGACGTCGCGGAGTGCCCGGAACCGGCTCTCGAGATCAGCGGGGGCTTTCCCGGCGGCGACGAACCTGGTGGCGGCGATATTGAGGCCACCTCGACGGGACACCACGACTGCCATCACGCGATCAATGGCGGGCCTGCCGAGCGCCACGGGATGGCGCAGGCTCGCAACGCGTTCGTCGCCTGCGACGAGCGCGACGACGGCCTCTGCACCTGTCAGCTCCAGCTGGCGAACCATCTCGGCCTGGACCTGCCGATCGGTCGTTCCGGGCCGCCAGCCCTGCAGCGCCACCTCGAGGGCCCGGGTCGTGTCCCGGCCGAGTGCTCGCAGCTCATCCTTGGCAAAGTCGGTGAGCGCGAGGCGGGCTATGATCAGCTCATCGGAGAGGTCGACGCCGAACGAAGGGTGGCCGTCGGAGCCGAACTTCGATGGCGGCACTTCGAGGTGCTTGGAGCAAGCGGCCGGAAACGCCCCGGCGTCGTACCAGGGAACGGGGACGACCGAAAAGCCGCAGTTCTCCGGCTGTGAGTCGGCGACTATGCGCGGATACTCCACCTCGGTCGTCACGAGCACCTGGGCATCACGGGAGATGGCGACCCACACCATGTCGATGGGGAGAGCACGGTCGATTGCCGTGTTCATCCCGCCCGTTGCCCAGGCGACGGCCGATGGCCCGGTCAGCACGACGCCATCGAGCCGGTGCTCTTCGATGAGCCGGCGCAGCCTTGCCACCACTTCGCGTACGTGCTCAGGCCGCGAGCTCTTGTCAGTCATTCACTGCTCCCATCTGCCAGCCAGCTCGTTCCGAACGGCCGCATGACAGTCGTCTGAGCCCGTCACGCGAGCGGTGCCTCTTTGCCGGGCTCTGTGCCGACGCCGGCGTCCCAGAGCCGCGGGTTCGGTACGGCGACCCAGGCGCCGCCTTGATAGAACGACGCCTCTGAGACGATGCCGGGAAGGCTCATGTCGAGGGCCGCGTAGACGTCGAAGGGCGGGGGCGTGCCCTCGATCACGGCATCGATGAAATCTCGCACCGGGAAGGTGTCAGCGCCCCAATGGCCGGCGCCCTCGGCGACCTCCCGATATCGCTGCGGCAGGAACTCCTCCGCATAGTCATCGAGGGGCTGCCAGCACTCCGCCGGACTCTTGCCGAGCAGGTAGACGCGGGGCTCCTGACCGTCAGCCCGGGGAGCCTCGTAGGCGCCGGCGGTCCCCTGCAGCGAGTAGTAATCCATCAGGTGCGGCCGGTTCGACAACAGGTCAAGGCGGATGTTCAAGAGCGCTTGATGTGATGTCCGGGCCAGCAAGATGACGGTGTCGTCGATCTCGTGCTCGGGGTCAGTGTGGCGTCCGCTTCCTACGCAGCTCACCGCGACGATCCGGTCATTGAACCACTGGAGCAGCGGCCCGACACTGTGGGTTGGATAGCTGTTCCCAGACCGGCCGACCTGCCAGAAATGCCGCCAGGTGGGCGCTCCGGTCGGGTCGGTGTGCCAGCTTTTCATTTCGTGGAGGTACTCGCCTTCACCGAAGTACAGCTCGCCGAACACTCCGGCCTTCGCCATGGCGCCGACGATCAGGTTGGGACGCGAATAGCAGTAGTTCTCAGCCAGCATGTAGACCGCGCCGCTGCGGCGGACGGCTGCAAGCAGATGACGGGCCTGCTCGATGCTGACGGCCGCGGGCACCTCGCTCAGAACGTGGATTCCTCGCTCCAGGGCGGCAACGGCCTGGGGAACATGGTGGTGCTGCGGCGAGGCGACGATCACCGCGTCGACTCGCTCGAGAAGCTCGGCATAGTGCTCGAGCGCGGGAACGCCCGTTTCGGCCGTGAATTCCTCTCTGGCACGGCGGTCGGGCTCGTAGACCGCGGCTATGTCGGCTCGGTCCTGGTAGGAGTGCATCCCTGCGAGGAAGCTCGCTCCGCGAGGTGCTCCAGCTACCCCGATTTTCAACTTTGGCAAGAGTCGTCTCTCCTTTCAGATCCTGTGCGGTGCGTCCTACCGCTGGTCAGCCGCCGGCGTGGGCCAGCCTGATGCCCCCGTCCACCACGAGAGTTGTCCCGGTCACATAGGCGGAGCGCTCGCTCAAGAGAAACTCGACACAGGTCGACACGTCCTCAGCGTCAGCGAGTCGCCCGAGAGGGATGACCTGCTCCATCGCCGCGCGGCGCTCGGGTGCCTCGCGGAAGATCTGCGCCGAGACGCCGGCGTCCACCACTCCCGGGGCCACCACGTTCACCCGGATTCCGCTCGGAGCGAGTTCGAGGGCGAGACAGCGAGCCAGCATGTCGATGCCGGCCTTCGAGACGCAGTACGACATGAGGTCACGGGCCGGGGCGACCCCGATCCATGAGCCGATGAAGACAATCGATCCACCGTGCCCGTCCATGGCGCGGGCCGCTGATTGCGCGGCGTGGAAGGCGCCGGTCAGGTTGATCCCGATGACCCGCGACCACGACGCCTCCTTGATGTCGATCGCGGCGGCCCGCTCCACCACTCCGGCGCCTGCCACCATGGCATCGAGGGAGCCATGGCGATCGAGAACCCGGCTGATCAGGGAGTCGACGCTGTCGCGGTCGGTGACGTCGCATGCCTCCACGCCGGGCCGTGGCTCGACGTCGCAGCCGATCACGATGGCTCCCGCCCGCTCGAGCCGACGGCCGATGGAGCGGCCAAGATCGCCGGCACCGCCGGTCACCACGACTACTTTCCCGGCGAGCGAAGGATCTTGTTGCGAAGCCTCCGTCATCTCATCTCCTCGTCGGCGTCAGCCCCGCAGAAATGGACAATGCTCCCCGCCAGCACCCGGGCGGCGCGCGCCAGGTCCGCGCCCGTGACGTACTCGTCGTCGGAGTGGGCGGTCGTCTGGTTGACTCCGTGGTAGACGGCCGGCACTCCGTATGCGGCGAAGTCGGCCGCGTTGCCCACTGCTTGTGCGGAAGCAAGAGGAAGGTCGCCGCCAACGACGTCCTGGTAACTGCTGCGGACTGCCGCTATGACGCGTTCGGAGTGGTCGAGCGCATAGGCGGGCCCGACCTCTTGCAGGGAGCTAGTGACGGCGAGGCCGGTCTGCGCTGCGACCGTCGCGCAGAGGGCCTCGAACTCCTGAAGAACGTCCTCCTTGGTCGTCGGGGGCCGGTACCGCCGTGTCCCGACTATCTCCGCGGTCACCGGAACGCGGTTGTAGAAGTCACCAGAGCGAACCTCGCCGACGAAGAGGGTCTCGGGGCCGACGAAGTCGTCGTTCTGCCTCTCGAGATCGGCCGCCCGCTGCTCGAGGCGATCCAGAAGCAGGCGTACCGCACTTGTGGGGTTCGAGATTCGCTCTCGCAGCTCCACCTCGTGCATGGAGGTTCCCGCGCGGTGCACCTGGATCCGGTAGATGGACATGCCCCGCGAGGCGGTCGCGAGGTGGTCGTGACCGAGCTCAGCGATCACTGCTGCGTCTCCGGCGACGCCGCGGCGAAGCAGAGACCGAATGGTTCGCTGATCGCCGAGGGGCGCCTCGTGCAGTCCGTGTGCCGTGACGAGGACGTCGCCGCGGGGTCGCACTCCGCTCTCCGTCAATGCCCTGATCGCCTCACACATGCAGGCGAGTCCGCCTTTCATGTCAGCGGCGCCTCGCCCCCTCACCACGCCAAGATCGAAGTCAATAGAGCTCTCGCCGTGGCTGACAGGAACGGTGTCGGTGTGGCCGTCGAGTTGCAAAGTAGGGCCACCGCCGGTGCCCCGCAGGCGCCCGATAACACTCGGACTGCCCTTGAATTCTTCGTCAATGGTCGTCTCGAGGCCAAGGTCGGAAAGCGTCTCCGCGTAGCACTGCGCGAAGGCCGCCTCGTTCCCTGTCGGGCTCGGAACCGAGACGAAGCGGTGGGTCTCCTCCATCAGGCGTCGCTCAGAGACCGCCCGGGCGACTCTTCGCGCGATCTGCCTGGGGGGCTCAGCCATCTGAGCGCGCCGTACCGGAACGGTTCGGCCCGAGCACCAGCGGGATGACTCTCGACCAGCGTCCCTGATCCGCCTGATGGCGGTACTCCGGCACGAATCCGAGCTTCAGATAGGTCCGAATCGCCGGCAGCCTGAAGTCGTCCGTCTCGAGGACGGCGGTATCAAGACCCTCATCGCGAAAGTGCCTCAGGACCGCAAGAGTGACAACGCTGCCTAGCCCTCGACCCGCCCGGGAGGAGTCAGCTGCCACGTAATGGAGATAGCCAGCCCCGGGATACAGGTCAGGTACATGGCGGGCCGAAGCGACGGCGACGACGGCTTGACTCTCTCTCACCACGAAGCTAGCGTCGACGCCCTCGTCGGGACCGAGTTCGCGGATGACCCGCTCGGCGTCCCACTCTTCCTCGAAGGCTTCCGAGAGGAGAGCCGCGATCTGCGCAGCGTCCTCCGGCGTCGCCTTCTCGCTCGGGTCGTCCGTCACGTCTTCGAGCGCCAGCTTAGGCAGGCGCATAAAGAGCTGTGGAAGCTCGGCCATCGACTCTCCTTCTAACGGTGCGGACGTTCGGCCATCTGGGGGCCTCAAGCTCGCTCTGCTGAGCAGGTGCTGGCCTCACCGGTGGACACCCATCGTCAGGCCGGCGACTAGATGGCGCTGAAACAGCATGTAGACGATCATCGGCGGGATGGCGCTCAGCACGGATCCGGCGACAAGCACGTAGGTGTTGAGAACGTGGTTCCCCTGCAGCGCTGCCAGTCCGACCGCGATGGTCTGTGACTGGATCGGGAGGAACAGCAGCGCGATGAGCAGATCGTTCCAGACGGCGAGGAACTCGAGAACCCCGATCGTCACGATTGCCGGAATGGCGAGCGGCAGCATTATGGAAAAAAAGATCCGAGTATGCCCGGCACCGTCGACCAGTCCCGACTCGAGGAGGGAATCTGGCAGGCTCTTGAAGTAGCTCGCCATGAGAAAGACAGAGAGCGGGATCCCGAGGCCGACGAAAACGAGGATTGTGCCGGGCACCGAGCCTACGAGACCGATCTTTGCCAGGTTCGAGTATTCCGGGATGATGATCGACTCGACCGGGATCATCATGCATGCGACGGTGATGGCGAAGATGACGTTCGCGCCGCGAAACGAGAGCTTGGCGTAGGCGTAGCCGGCTGGCACAGAGACGAGCAGCACTCCGGCGACTGAGGCTCCGGTCACAAGTGCAGACATCCCGAGCTCGCGCCACACGGGTACCTGCTGGAGGACGGCTCGCCAGTACTCGAGCGTGAACGGCCCGGTGCCTTGCATGCGGAACGAGGCGACGACGACGTCGATCAGCGGGTAGATGAGGGCCACCCCGATAACCAGAAGGGTCATCGACGCGACGCGATGGCGTCGGGCGAGCGAGATCCTCGTCCTGCCGCGCGCGGCGGCCTTCTCGGGCTGGAGGACCTCCGGCAGCCTGGCGCTCACCACAGGTCTGCCGCCTTTCTCCGGCCGATCATGTTAATGATGAGCGTCACCACCAACATGATCAGCAGCAGGAAGATCCCGAGCGCAGCCGCCTGGCCGAAGTTCCCGAGAGTGAATGCTGACTGGTAGATCTGGAATTCGAGGGTGGTAGTGGAGAAGCCCGGCCCTCCCGCTGTCATCACGTAGATAAGGCCGAACATTCCGCTGAAGCCCGAGATCATCGTCACGAGAAATGCCAGGCGCACGAAACGTCCGAGCAGTGGCAACACGATGTGCCGAAGAATCTTGAAAAAGCCTGCCCCGTCTACGCGTGCTGCCTCGATGATCTCGGGAGGAATGGAGGCGAGGCCGGTCATGAAGATCACCGTGTTGATGCCGAACAGTGCCCAGTTGAATGTCGCGAGCAGCGCTGGAAGCGCCGTGTGCGTGCTGCCGAGCCAGTCGAGGGCGAGGCTGTGCAGCCCGACGCCGCCCAGCAGCGAGTCGATGCCCTGGCCTGGGGTGAGGAAGTTGCTGAAGATGATGCCGATGACGACCCACGAGAGAGCTACTGGCAGGAAGACGATCGAGCGGAAGAGCCGCCAGCCAGGCACTCGTATAGAGGTGAGGAATGCGGCGATGAGGGCGAAGAGAAGGCCGACAGGGATGGAGAGTACGACCGCGAGATTGTTCTGGAAGATCTGGCGGATGGCGGTCGTGTGGAACAGGAGCTGGCTGTAGGAGCTGAGGCCGACGAACTGGGCCGTCTCGCCGTTCCAGGAGGTGAAGCTGTAGTAGGTCGCTTCCGCGATCGGGAAGACCACGAGACCGCCGACGAGCACCGTGGCCGGCACGGCGAGCATCATCCCTGTCCGCCGTCGGCCGCGGTCCAGCTCCCGGCTTCGGCTTTGGCTGCGGCTGCGGGCCCCCGGCTGGTGAGCGCGAGCTCCCGCCGCCTTCCCGTTGGTATCGGGAGACGGCGAGAGCTCGGCGACAGGCGAGTTATCCGCCAAGGTGGTAGCTCACGGCTCGGGCGCTCGCGGACAGATTGGACTCTGCACTGGCGATCTCGGTCGCCGCCTGTTGCGGGCTGACCTGCCCGACGAGAACCTGGTCGAGCAAGCGGGCAGCCACGCTCTCGACAGGTGCCTGCATCAGGTTGTCAAACATCGGATAGACGTGATAGCTGGAAGAGTTCGCCATCGACAGCAGGCTCTGCTGGAGCGGGTTGGTGGCGTTGTAGCCCGGCAGGACCGGTGCCTGCCCGGACTCGGCGATGATGTGCTCGCCCTGCGGGCTCAGGATGAACTTGAGGAACTCGATCGCCGTGGTCTTATGAGTGGCCGAGGTAGGAACGCCGTAGCCTTCTCCCGTCTCCTCGATGATGGCCGACATGGGCGAGCTGCTGTACGGCGGCAGCATCACTCCGACCTTCGACCCCATCGACTGGTAGAAAGAGCCGGCGTCCCAGCTGCCCTTGAAGATCATGGCCGCCTTGCCGCTAGTGAACTCGCTGGCCGCCACCTTGTTGGTGAGGGCGTCCGAGTTGATGCAGCCCGAGGTGGCCATGGCGTGCCAATGCGAGAGCTGGCTCACGATGGCGCCCGAGGAGTAGGGGACGTGCCCGTTCAGCAGCCCGTTCCACGAAGAGAGCGGGTAGACGCCGGAGAGCAGGTAGCTCCACTCGTAGACCGGGTTGAACTCCCCGGAGCCGCTTTGGGCGCCGTAGACGACAGGGATCGCCCCGACCGCCTTCAGTTTGCTGCAGTCAGCGGTTAGCTCAGACCACGTCCGGGGCGGGCTCGCTATGTTGGCCTTCGCGAAGAGGCTCTTGTTGTAGAAGCCGTTGTAGAACTGATTCTCGAACGGTACTGCGTATGTTCCGGACGACAGGCTGCCGTTCTTCGCGAAATAGCTCTCGCCTGACACCTTCGACAGAACAGAGGTCGAGATGTAAGGGTCGAGGTTGACGAGCCCGCTCTCGAAGCGCGTCAGGTACTGAGCGGGCCACAGATTGACGATGTCCGGGCCCTTCCCTGAGATGAGGGCCGCCTGGAGAGCGGCGAAGTAGTCGCCGCTCGGCTGGGCTACGAGGTCGAACTTGACGCCCGGATGCGTCTTCTCGAACGCCTTCGCGAGAAGGTTGGTGGTGGTGGCAGCAAACGATCCGTTGTGCCAGAGGACGATCGTCTGGCCGGACGACGACGATGCCGGCTGCGAGCCGCCGCAGGCGGCAAGGGCAAGCGACCCGACGGCCACGAAGACCAGAAGGCTGCCGATCCGGCCCGGGCGCGGGCCTTTATTCCGGGGAGGTGCCTCGCCTTCTTTCTGGATATGACGGCTTGCCTTCTGCGAAGCCGTGCCGCGGCCTTTGGGACTTCTGCCTGATATCCGACAGGGAAACTGCATTTCCCCTCCTGGGACCGACCAACAACAGGTTCAAGGACAACTCGGTGCGGGGGTTCAGGCGCCTCGATGAAGTCGAGGTCCCTACCCCTGGGTGCCTGCGTGGCATATCGGCGGAACGGCGCCAACCACCACACCCTGAGGCGGGCCCCCGGGGCGGATGTCCAGCCAACGCGGCGCGTGTCTGCTCCTCCTCATCGATGAGGAGATCGATACTTCCTTCCTCGTGGAGATACGGGTCCGGCTGGTCAAGGCGCTGCCTGACGTCCTCATAGCTCTCGGACCACCGGGCGCTTCGCAAGTGATCAGCCGGCATCGGGCGTCCATCTCGATCCGCTCGTCGGAACTCCGAGGCCGATAGCGCCCGGCTCCGACTGGACGAGTTCTGGCGCCAGTCGCTGGACCCACTCAAGGGCGACTGCGGCGCGATGAACCTTCTCCCGGGCAATGGCCGACGCCTCGGCGACGAGGTGCTCTCCCGAGGGATAAAGAGGCGTCGAGTTGCGGAGCCCGAACTTCACATAGAGCGGGGCTCCGACTCGGATGAGGTCCGGCATCTCGTGTCCCCGGACGACGCCGGCCATGGCGTCGGGCGACTCCACATAAAGATCGAGCGGGATCGGCGAAGCGGCCCGGAACTCAGCCAGCTCCCCGAGGGATGTGTCGGACGGGATATTGGCGGTCGAAGCGCCGAGGTCGGCGATCACGCGGAGGGATGCCGGGTTTGACGGCGCCTGCATGACCGAGACCTTCCAGACGATGTCAGCAGGCAGCCCGCCGTTCAACTGCAGCCTGTGCAGCACGCTCAGCAGCCCGATGTCGGCTACGAGGAAGCTGCGGATCCCGAGTTCGACGGCCCGGGCGACGTCCTCGATGGCGTAGCGGAGCTGCCGGACGGACCGTTGCTGGCCGGCGAGAGCGGCTCCGTCCATCGCCCGGGAGTGATTGCCGATGTCGTACTCCTGGCGCGGCCCGATGAAGAGGGAAACCTCGATCCCTTGTGCCTCGCCGATCTCGGCCATGTCGCCGATCTCGGCCGAGCTGAGCAACATGGCCCCGCTCCCTTGCGACACCCGGTTGACCGTCACGCCCAATCGCTGCGCCGACTCGACGACCGCCGCGAGGACCTTCGGTCCCTCGACACTCGGGATCTCTACTCGAAACTCGGCTCCGTCAGGGAAGCGGCGCTCGCTCTTGGCCGGGACGGCTTCGCTCGAGTAGCCCTCAGCGGCAAGGAAGTCATCACCGAACATTCGAGCGCCCTCAGATTCGTTCAGTAACACTGAATGATATTTCGAATGCATGAACACTAACGTCGCCCGATTCGTGACGTCAAGAGTAGCCCGCGAGGATTCAGCAGAGAGGCAGCGCAGAGGCAGCGCAGAGGCAGCGCTCATGCGACGTGGCCGGCGCCGGGCCTCGCCCAACCGCCCGTCACCAACCAGGAGATTAAGCCCGATACGCGTCCTGGCACGGCTTCGCGGTGGCGTCCTTGTGCTTGCAGCTGGCCTCTTAGACCTCGCCAAGTGGCGGAGAAGTGCCGTCGGCCAGCATGTTCGCTATAGTCGAACGCTATGCGGCAGTTGGCGAAAAGTGAAGCAAGTGAGCGGGGCCAAGGTGTGCAGAGTGTCAACCGGGCATTGCTGCTAGTTAACAAGGCGGCCGGGGCGGCTCCAGACGGGCTGAGCCTGAACCAGGCGGCCGAGGCGCTCGGAGTTGCCAAGAGCACAGCCTTCAATCTCCTGAAGACACTAGTAGCTCACGGCTTCCTCCGAGAGGAACGACCCGGTCCTCGCTACTTCCTCGGCATGAGTCTCATGCGCCTCGGCGATCTCGTCGGACAGCAGCTACCCGTCGCAGAGATAAGTCGGCCGCTCCTTCGCGAATTGACGGTTGCCACCGGGCTCACCGCTCGCGTTGCGGTGGTTGACGACGGCTGCCCGGTCTTCCTCGAACGGGTCGACGGGCCCGGCATGGTGCGCTTCCACACTCCTCTCGGCTGCCGCGAGGCGCCGCACGCGAGTGCCGCCGGGAAGGCCATCCTTGCGACCTACGACGAGCGGAGGGTGCGTGAGATCTGCCAGGCCGAGGGGCTCGTGGCTCATACCCGTTCAACTATCACCGACGTGGAGGCGCTCCTCGCCGATCTTGAGCGGACGAGGGAGCAGGGCTTTGCCATCGATGACGAGGAAGAAGCCGAGGGCGTCTTCTGCGTCGGAGCGGCCTTCCTGGATCATCAGAACCGCTGCCTCGGCGCTCTGAGCGTGACCGGGATCAGAGCCGAGGTGCCGGCGTGGCGCGTGCTCCACATCGGCCAGCTCGTACGGGAGTATGCCGACCGGCTGACACGCGAGATGCGTGGCCAAAGCGCCGAGCTGCCGCCGCAATCTCTCGGGGCCCACTCCCGGCGAGGGGACGGTCGGTGATTCCAGAGGCCGAGAGCGCCGCTCTGACGAGACCGTCGTGCGTCAGGCCGTGCCTGCTGAGCCAGAGCGCGGTCGCGAGCCGTCCCGCTCGCGTGAGCGAAACCCAAGAAAAACCATAGGTGGTGGTCACCGTGGTCTGCGCTGCCACAATTGCCGGCACAGGTTGAGTATGCGCCCAGCCGCCGCAAAGCGGGCACCGGCTCTGGGAGTGAGATAACGTGCCATCCGACATGGCGGGACTTCCATTGATCCGACGTGCCAGGCAGCACGTCCGCCAGCGCGGCCGTGTGGGCTGGGCTCCATCTCCGATGTATCAGCTCAGGGGGAGCGCTTCCTGAATGGATTCTATGCTAAAACGCCGCAAGGCCATTCTCGAGAGTTAGCAAGTCGCTGCAGGTCGGCCACGAGGACCGGATGACGTGCCCAAAGCCGCGTCCGCGCTAGTCGCTACTGCGAAGATCCCTGAGAAGTTTGCTGCCCGCCGTGCTGCGGGGGTCCGAGGGCTGGACCTGACGCCGCCGGCTTACCGCCCGGCTCTTTGCACTGCCCCTTGCCAGCACGTATCCGATAGCGCCGACGGCGCCCTCTCCGTCGAACTGGGGCCAACTATGAAACACGAGGCGGAGGCCCAGTCCGATGATGCCCACGCCCAAGGGAAGCGCTGCGGCAGACAGCCATGCTTGCCAGTGAGTGCGCGGCTGCCAGCGGCGGGTTCCGTAGTACACCGCTTCCAGCCGTTTCTGGGACATAGCGCGGACAATATCGCACCGGACGACGCACGTCTTGGCGGTTGTAGCCTGGCCTGTCGGCTCGTCTCGATGGGCAGCGCGCAGGCTAAGAATCCGGAGCCCCTGCGAACGGGCCTGCGGCAAATGCAGTTGTTCACGAGGCGTGACGCGTCTAGCTTGGCGTGATGATCACGTACTCATGGCGTGGCCAGTTCGACGACGGTGAACTCAACGCACTGCACGCCGAGGCCTTCGCTCACGAGATCATCGACGATAACTGGTGGGTCCAGGTTAACCGGCACAGCCTCGGCTGGGTCTGCGCGCGTGACGCAGGTAGCTTGGTTGGCTTCGTTAACGTCTGCTGGAACGGCGGGTCTCACGCGTTCATCCTCGACACCATGGTCGCCACGAAGATACAGCGTGCCGCTGTCGGAGCCAGCCTCGTCGCGCTGGCCCAGAAGGGGGCTCTCGAAGCCGGGTGCGAATGGCTTCATGTCGATTTTGAGGACCACCTTCGTCCGTTCTACTTCGACAGCTGCGGGTTCAAACCCACGAACGCTGGCCTAGTCGACCTTTTGGCAACTACCGAGGGCAGGGCTGAGAGGAATTAACGCTGTGGCCCTTCGGGCACTTCCGGCCACGGCGGAAGCGGCACGGCAGGCAACGGCCAGGACGCTTGCGTCAACGACGATCAGTCCGCGCGCGGCGTTCCAGGCGCCGATGCCGGCCGCGACGGCAGCGATGAGGCAGCATCCACGTGCCGATGTTGGCCCGGCTCTGGCCGGCCAGGTAGATCCGCCTCTCGCGGACCGAGATGCGCCGGGCCACCCGCGCGGCCAAGGTAAAACCGGAACTACTGGCCGGCGGCCCGTCGCAGGTATGGACGGGGGACCTTATAGATCTTGGCTACAGGCGATCGACTCGGCGGATCACCTGCTGGCAGAACGCGCCGACTTCCATCGGATCGTCGGTGAACTGGGAAGGCTTGATGCAGAAGGTGCTGAAGCCGGCCTCGATCTGTGGCTCGATAGCTGCGAGCGCCTCGCCAATGTCGGCCGTGCTGGTCGCGTCGCGGAACACGGCGCGCGTGCCGCCGACAAGCTCGAGGCTGGCCATGTCGCGCCCGGCTGCGGCCATCGCCGCGCGCAGCCGCTGCATCTCATCTGCCGTCGGTCGGCCGAGCGGGTTGAAGCCATCGCCGTACGTCACGATCCGCTCGGTCATCCGCCGGTGCATGCCCGCGCCGCCGAGCCATAGCTGCGGTCCAGCTGGGCGGAACGCCCTGGGCTCGAAGTAAACGTCGCGGAACGCGTAGTGCGCACCCTCGAAGCTGGCTGGGGTGTCCCGCCACAGCACCGCCCACGACTGCAGGTGCTGGTCAAGCAGGTCGCCACGGGAACGGAACGGCACGCCGAGCGCCTCATACTCCTCCTCGAGCCAGGACACAGTCGGAAGCACGACGAGACGGCCGCCGCTGAGCAGGTCGAGCGAGCCGAGCTCCCGCGCGAGTACCAGCGGATGGCGGAGCGGGGCGATAACAGCGCCTGCCACCAGGCGGATCCGCTCGGTCACGGCTGCGATGGCTGACAGCAGCACAAGCGAGCTGGGCCAGGGCGTGGCCGGATCCTGATTGCCGGCAGCGCGTAGTCCCGTGGGTTGCCCATGACTCCGCTGGTTCCGGCCGACGGCCCGAGCACGATGTGCTCGCTGATCATGACCGAGTCGAAGCCAGCGTCCTCGGCCTCGCGGGCCCAGCGCACCAGAGCGGGCAGGTCGCGCGCGGAGGTCATCGTCCAGTTCTCGCTGAGGATGAGGCACATCCGTGGGGGTTGGCCTTCGGCCGCGCTCACCTCACTGACCTCACTGACCTCACTGACCGCACCTTACCGGCGCGGTGGCCGGATGCCGCGGAACTCCCAGTCGCCGCCGAGCGCCGTGGAGACGACTTCCTCGCTCTCGGACGGCTGCGCGCCGAGCTCCACCGAGACCGGCAGCGGGCCTTCGGCCACGTGGTTGCGCAGGAGGCCGAGGCCATCGGCTTCCACTTCGACTACGTCGCCCGGCTTGACCGGCCGGGAGTTCGCCGGCGTGCCAGACAGGTCCTGCACCAGCGTCCCGTTGACGTACGTGCGGAGCCCCTTCCCGCGGAAGTCCCAGTCCGTCACCAGGCCGGGACCGAGCGGTGCCATCGTGTTCGAGCCCTTCACCCGCAGCATCGACCCGGCATCGGTGTCCCGGAAATCGTGCAGGCCGAAGTCGTTGGCGACGGTGTAGCCGGCTAGGTAGGCACCGACATCTGCCTGCGCGACGTTCCGGCAGGTCCGGCCGATGACGATGGCGATCTCACCCTCGTAGTTGAGGTACTGGCAGTTGGCTGGCCGGACGACTGCGCCACCATGCCCGACCAGCGCAGACGTTGGCTTCTGGAAGTAGGTGGGGGCCGGCGGCAGGGTCGCGCCGAACTCCGCGACCCGACTGCGATGGTTGAGGTGAACCGCGATGATCTTGGTGGGCACAACCTGCGGCAGGTGCACGGCGGCCTCGGCCGAGATCGTCCGCCCGTCACCAACCTCATCGGGGCTGCAGGGTCGCCGGAGTGGGACCTGCGAGGTCGCCAGCTGGTACGCAGCCTCGCGATCCGGGAGGCCGCGTAGCGCGGCTAGCTGATCCATCTCAGCGTCCGCCATGGGCGTGCGTATCCAGCCGGGGCATACCGCGTTCACTCGGACGCCGCGCGGGCCGAAGTCGCGGGCTATGGACCGGGTCAGCCCGATGAGCGCGTGCTTGGCGGTGACGTAGCCGACCGACTCCGGCGAGGCTGCCAGCCCGGCCAGCGATGAGACCACGACCGCGGAGCCGCCCGTCGTGATCAGGTCCGGCAGGCAGGCGCGCGCGGTGACCAGGCACGTATCCAGGTTGGCCCGCATGCTGCGCCGCCACGCCGCGTTGCTCACCTCGGCTGCAGTGCCGCCTCCTTCGCCGCCCGCATTGGCCACGAGAATGCTAACCGGGCCAAAGCTCGCGCCGACCTGCTCTATGACGGCTGCCATCTCGTCCGCCGACGCAGCATCTGCTGAAACGGGCATCGCCGATCGCCGATCGCCGATCGCGGCCGCGACCTGCGCTAGCGGCTTCAGACGCCGGCCGATCACCGCGACCCGGGCGCCTTCGGCTGCCAGGCGCCTAGCGGTCGCGGCGCCGATACCGGTGCCACCGCCCGTGATCAGCGCGACCTGATCACTGAGCCTGCCCGGCACCGTCGCCGCATCGTTCACGTTCTCGTCCTTGTCTCTGCTCCTGCGGTCGTGCCAGCAGGCTATCCGCAGCGCCAGCCGACGTCACCGGGCAAGCGGGCCGGCTGGCGAGCACCGCGCAGACCGGCGTGTGAGGCCATGCGTTTTTGCTGATCGCATGTTCCGCGTAGGTTGGCTCTGCTCGAAGGAATGACGCTGGGGAGAGTCTGGTGACCGCTGCGCGACACGCTGAGATCTCAGGAGCGGGAATCGCCGGCCTTGCCGTTGCGACCGCCCTTGCGCAACACGGCTGGACGGTCCGCGTTCACGAGCGCTTCCCGGAGGTCCGCGAGCTCGGCGCCGGCATTGCCCTCGGCCGCAACGGCGTCGAGGCAACTGACGGCGCTGGGCGCACTCGACGAGGCGGTGGCGGACGGCCAGGCGATCAGCAGGTGGACCATCATGGACCGTGGGGTCGCACTGTTCAGCGCGGAGACATCGATGGGCCCTACATGTACTCGGCGACCCGCAAGTCGCTGCAGCGTGCGTGTACGCTCAGTGACCTTGGCGGCGCTTGGTCGTTCCGCCCGGCTCAACAGCCGGTTTGCAGGAGTCGATCTGGGTAGTCCGTCCCTGCGGGCGGCGCGGCCCGAGGTCGCGCGAGATAACGGTAGACTGCGTTAGCGAAACGAGGCAATTCAGTTGCTGCGCCTAGAATCGCAACGGCTCAGGGGTTTGTTTCCGGCTAAATCCTTCTCTGTGGTCCGGCACGCCAGGATCTTCCGGCCCTGGAGCCAGGGAGCCATCGCCGCCTGCACGGTCTTCGCCTTCGGCTTCTTCGCGCTCAACGTGTTCTATCTCCTGGGCTTCGGGCGGATGCGCCTGCCTGGGCTTTACACTTTCCGCGCCGCGACCATCGGCGACGGCATTCTCCTGCCGCTGCTCGCGTACTCGCTGCTTCGGTCCGTGGACCTGGGCCGGTTGCGGAAGAGCTGGCTTCAGGCCGCCTTCGCCGCCGGCGGCGGCATCCTCGGAGTGGTGGTCGGGGCCGGAATCGAGGTATACGACCTGTCCAGCCCGACCGCCCCGCTGGACTGGACCTTCCCTGCGCCGCACCGGTACGACCTCGCCGGCTGGTACCACACCCTCTTCCTGATCGTCGCGGCAGGATTCTACGGCGCCGCGCTGGCGCTCGCACTCGTCCAGCTCCGCGAGCAGGCCCGCCGCGACTCCGCGGGGGCGATCGGCCGCCTCCGCTCGGTTGGCGTCCTAGGGGCGCTGTTTCCGGGCCTGGCCTTCATCTGCCTGTTCGAAGAGGACGACCTCACCGCGTACCGGCACCTTTTCATCATCGTGGTTGCGACCATGATCGGCATGGGGATCGTCCTCGGCGGGCTGCTCACCTGGGCGTGCGGAATGCGGAATATCCGCTGGTGCGCGTTTGCCGTGATCGGCTCGATGCTGCCGGCGCTCGCGCTGAGCGGCTTCGTCGTGCCTGGGGAGGGTGTCCGGCCCGCATCGATCGCGATCGCCTGCGTCGTCGGCCTGGCCGCGCTGGCAGCATCCCTTTGCCTGGAGCGGCGCGCAAAGCCCGGCGGGACCGCGCGGCGCAGCCGGGAAAAGCGCAGCCGGGAAAAGCGCGGCCGGCGCAGGGCCGACCGGGGATTGCGCCTGTCCGCCGCCTGTCTGGTCGCCAGCGTCACGGTATGCGCGGCCGGTCCGGCATACGCGATTTCGGCGCAGAAGGCGCTGACGCTCTCCCAGGTTATCTTCTGCCTGCTCGCCGGCCTGGTCCTGGCCAGCTGCGAATTCGGCACCCTGCAGTCGCTGATCTCTGTCAGAGCTAAGACGTGCGGCGCTGGGCGTCCCGAACGCTCCTTGCACGGGTCGTTGTGCTCGAAGTAGGCAGCATCGTCGCCATCGCGTAGCTCGTAGGCTCTTGGCTTTCGCCTCGCTGGCCACTGCCTGGCTGTAGCGGTGGATGGCTAGCAGTCCGGCTATCAGGGTCAGGTGCGCTTTGACATCATTACTTGCATCGTGCGACGCTACGTGCTACTAATAGCACATGGTGTCAGTCGGGGTTCGGGAGCTTCGCCAGCGGGCTAGTGTCCTACTTCGCCTGGTAGAGCGGGGAGAGACAGTCGAGATCACCGACCGTGGCCGGCCGGTAGCGCTTCTGACGCCTTTGCCTGAGGGCAGTCCCCTAGAGCGCCTCCGTGCCGCCGGCGAGGTGGAGGCGGCGAGCGCTGACCTGGACGATCTGCCAGAGCCGCTAGTGCTCCCGTCTGGGGCTGAACCTCCGTCCGGCGTACTTGAGCGGCTGCGCCGTGATGAGCGCTGATGGCGGCGACCTATCTGGATTCTTCTGCGATCGTGAAACTGGCTGTCCGGGAGAACGAGTCGGCCGCGCTGCGCGGTTATCTGCGCAGGCGCCGGCCGCTGGTGTCCAGTTCACTGGCACGCGCCGAGGTTCTGCGTGCGCTGTTGCCGGGCGGCGAGGATGCGGTCACGGCCGGGCGAAAGGTTCTGGCACGCGTGGATCTGGTACGCGTCAGCACGGCCGTCCTTGATGAAGCCGCGGCGTTGTTGCCGGCCGAGTTGCGGTCGCTGGATTCCATACATCTTGCAACTGCTGGAAGGCTCGGCCGGGACCTGGCAGCGATTATCACCTACGACCAGCGGATGGCCGAGGCTGCCGCGGCACTAGGGCACCGCGTCGTAGCTCCCCGGTGAGCATGCTCAGGATCGTATGCGGCGCGGCGTGATCCTGCGGGAGCCCGCCTTCTTCGACCGAAGGTGTCCCACCCGGATCCCGTTATAGATCAGGTCCCGGCCAATCCCGAGGATCAGCGTTGCTTCTTCGGCCGTGTAAGCCAGCCGTTCGCTGAGGGCGGGGTCAAGGGTCCCTGGCGAAGCGTCGGCGCCCATGCGCGACCGCCCTGCGGTCCGTGTTGACCCGCTCGGCCGTCTTGCGCCTCATGGTGCAGGCATGTCGCTGATGGTGGCGAGAGGCGGTAACCGTGCCCGGAGATCGCTCGATCCTTGCGGCAGCGGAACTGGTCGCCACATCCCACTGTCCGAGCGGACGGAGCGCACTTGCCTGGACCGGCTGGATGCCGAGGGCATCTTCCGGCCTGGTAAACCCCCGCGGCGGCGTGGAAGAGAACATTCGGGTTTCCGCCCTGACTGTCCTCGCCGACCATAGCGTCGCCGGAACCGGGAAAGCGCCAACTATCATGCTGCGGTCAGGCACAATCTCCTAATGGCTGGACCGTCACCCGTCGCGGCAGGCTGGAACCGACCGCATGCTGGCAGCGCGCATCGCCTCAGGGGTGGTGACCAACGACGTTGATCATGGCACGATGGAGCCATATCGCGGGCAGGGTGAGATGGGTCAAGGTGTGGCCGAAGCCGCGGGCGAGCTAGAGCCAGGGCAGCTTTTCGCCGGTCGGTATCGCGTTGAGCGTCGCCTCGGCGAGGGTCGCCGTAGATGGACCTATCTCGCTGAGGATGTCAGGGTCGGGGATCGCCTGGTGGCACTCTCGGTTGTCAAACCGCAGGTAGCGGCGCTTGATTTAGATGGACTGAAGCGAGAAGCCAATCTGCTCTCCCGCGTCAAGAACCATACCCACATCGTCGCTTTCTATGACTACGACGTGGATGGTCCTGTCCAATATCTCGTCTTCGAGTATCTCAATGGCGGAACGCTCGCCGAGCGTGTTGAGCGTGCGGTCGTTGCAGGAGAACTCGTCCCGCCTGACATGGTCGTCCGGCATGGTCGGCAGATCGCCGGTGCGCTGGCACAGATCCACGCCGCAGGTGTCATCCACCGCGATGTGGCACCGCACAGCATCTGGCTAAGTGATCGCCAGAAGGCGAAGCTCGGGGCCTTCGACTCAGCGGTCCTGGGGGATGGTGAAGCTGGGCCACGCCCGGTTGTCTCGGCAGACTATGCCTCTCCAGAGGACCGCCATGGCGGTCCGGTCGACCCGCGCTCTGATCTGTATTCACTGGGCCGGGTGCTGATCTTTCTCGCGCTGGGAGAACTGGCGTCCGGCGACCCGGCGATCGTCCGCGAGCGCCGTCCCGACCTGCCGCCTGCCTTTCATGATCTGCTTGCCACTCTCGTAGCCTCCTCCCCGGATGACCGGCCCTCGTCCGCAGTGGGTGTCGCCGACCGGATAAACGAGATCCGCCGCCACGGCGGGGACGTCGACTCTGTCCTCTCCCCGGGGGCGGGTCCGCAGGTCGAGGTCAAGCCGGGCTCTATATTCGCTGGCCGCTACAAGATCATTCGCTTGTTGGGAGAAGGAGATCGCAAGCGCACTTATCTGGCGCAGGACATCATGGTGCCGCGCCGGGTGGCCTTGGCTCTGGTCAAGCCGACAGGAGAGCGAACTGGGCCAGTGGGACTTCGACGAGAAGCGGAGGCGCTGGCGCCGGCGAGCACGCACGATAACGTCGTCACTTTGCACGACTGGGGACTCGTTGGGGGAGTCGAATATCTGGTCTTCGATTTCCTCTCCGGAGGGACCCTCAGGGAGTACCTCGCCAAGCGCGCTGAACGCGGGAAGCCGCTATCAGCTGATGACGTCATGCGCATGGGCCGCCAGCTAGCGCGGGCACTGGCTCATGTCCACAGACTCGGCCTGATCCACCGTGACCTGGGCCCCGCAAACATCTGGCTAGATGAGCGTCAGGTAGCGCATCTGGGGGATTTTGACTCGGCTGTCTCACGGGATGAGGCGCTTGGCCCGGCAGGCCTGCCGCCTACGACGGAAGCGTACGTTGCCCCCGAGCAGCTTGCGGGACTGCCATTCGACGCGCGGAGCGATCTGTACTCCCTCGGGGCAGTGTTGTTCGAGGCGCTTGTCGGCGAGCGCCCTGCTCGTGGGCCAGGAGCTGCTGCCGCTCGGCTGAACGCAGCACGGCCGGATCTCCCACGCAGCCTGAACCAGGTGATCAGGCGAATGCTGGCGGAGAAGCCAGATGAGCGGCCCGCGAACGCAGAGGAAGTGCTGGATGCGCTGAAAGCCGTGCGTACTTACCGCTCTGCGGAGGAAGACCTGGCTCCGTGGTCCGAGACCCTTCCTTTCCCGCTCGCGTCGCTGCTGTGGCACTACGAAGGCGAGCCGGAGCCCGCGGCGAAGCTCGACAGCCTGCTCAAATTCTTCGAAGCGCTAGCTCAGTTCACCGTGACGGTGCTGCTCAGCGGCTGCCTCGCAGATGCACAACTGCTGACAGACAATCGGGCCGCATGGTTTGGTGGCGGTACGAATGAGCCGCTCAAACTGGAGAGAGTCACCTTCGGAACATGGGTCGAACTCCGGGAAAGGCTTGCCCGGACCATCCGGAGCATGCTGGGGAGTGAGGACGGCGTTGACCGCTGTTGCGCGTTGTTCGCCGCCACGGACACCGATCTGGTCGAGGCCCTCATCGCGCCTGCGCTGAGTGGCGTCCTTCGTGACGCCCTGGACCGCCGTAATAATTGGATCGGGCACGGCGGTATCGCCAGTGATTACCTTAACAAAGAGCGACTTGGCGATCTGCACAAACTGCTGGAGAGAACCCATGCCGTTCTCGGCTGGTCATTCGAACCGTGGATCTTGCTGAAACCTGGCCCGATGACACGTTCGCGGGGCCTCTTTGATCTGACCGCCGCTATCCTTAAGGGCCCGAATCCGGCTTTCCGCAGGAAACATATCCAAGTTCCTGAAGCCCTGGATGCTTCGCGCCTCTACTTGCTTAGCGACGGAAGCAGCCGCACGCTTGAATTGGTGCCGTTCATTCAGGTCCACTCTGACCCCTCGGGCCAGGAAGCTTGCTACTTCTACGGCCGCCTGGGCGAACAGTCAGTTCGCTGGGTGTCGTATCACTTCCATGCCGCACCAGAACTAGATCTCCCAGACGACGGCGTCATGGAACTGCTCGCCAAGCTCCAGCCAATGAAGGCATAGATACGCTCTTGCCCGTTTTGCCGCCCTTAAGTATCTCACCGTCGGCTTTCAGTTGCCGATCGGGACTTGATCCAGCGGTCCAGCGTCTGGGTGCATCAGCGATCGGAAGTGATGGACGGTGCGGCGGACCACGGCGGGATCGTGAAGGAGGGCGCCGAGTTCGAGATTGTGGGCAGGGGCTCTGTCCAGCACGAGGTAGATGCGGGCACCGCGCTTGGCGGCGAGTTGGAGGGCACCGACGACTTCGGTGACGCCGAAAGCTGCGAAGCTGACGATTGGCAGGGATTCGCGGCTGGGCATCGTCCACTACCCGATCAGCTACGAGCCGGTCCAGCAGGTGCGCCGCAGCTTCTGGACGAGTTTCCTGCTGTCGCCGCGGCCGAGTTGTGGGCGCAGGTCGAGGACCAGTATCAGCAGGTGCTGCACGCTGCGAACCATGCAGGCCTGGATTACGTGCAGCAGTGGGCGGGAGTCACGCGGACCGGCTACCACGGAACGCGGGTTGACGGGGTCGCTCGCGCGCGGGCCCGGCCGGGCCCGGCCCGGTCTCCGCGCGGGCCTGCCGCCAGGCGGACAGGACCGGCTCGATCAGCGGCCGCCGGGCATCAGAGAGATCAACGGGATAAGCCCGCCGCCCGGCCACGACGGTGATCAGTGGCACCGCGATAGCCCGCGACTGCGGGATCTTGAACGGCAAAGACTTTTCCAGGCCAACACAGACAGGCATCAGCCGGGATCAGATGCCCTCTAAGAACCAGCCGAACTGGGCATACGTCGCCGGGTGGTCGCCCGCTCACCGAGCGTGATAGCGTGGAAGGGCATGACGGAACGGGCCGAACGGCCAGCGCGGCTAGCAGCCCGGCAGTCTCATGGGGCGTAAGTCCCGAATTGCAGCGAATGCGCGCCCGCCCGCTCCGTTGTGCGCGGTTTCTGTCGTCGGCTTCCGGCATAACCGGGGTTTGGAAGCTGGCAGCGAGCAGGGCCTGCTACGAACGACAACCGTCCTCGAGGGAAACGACGGCGGCGTCGCGCCTGGAAGGTTGCCGTTACGGCGTGGGCACGACTGCGTTCCCGGCCGCGGCATCCGTCACTTCCCGCGCGATCCGGGCGGCCCGGTAAGCCTTGTACTCGGCGCCGATCTGCGCGTACACGTTGCGGTCGTACACATCGTCGGCGTGGTCTAGCCCCTCTTGCGCGATCCTGATCTTCTGGTCTAGCTCCGCGATGGTTAGCATGCTCATGCCGACAGTCTGCACCATCGCTGGGGAATCGCGATGCGGAGCGCTCGTCATCTTCGCTGCTGACAGGTGCGCCAGCCAGAGGCGCAGGTCGCCGGCCCGGGCGGGTGCTGCCGACGGCAGCCGGCAGCCGCAGACCAACCGGCCAGCTGGAAGAAGGACGCCCGGCAGGCGCCTGGACAAGCCGGCTGCGCTGCGGATCCACCGGCTGGCCGTGCATGTCGATGATCTCGCGCACGAGGGCTGTGCCGGATCGGCCACCGGCTAGCCGGGGAGTGGCGCGATCAGCATCCGCTGGGCGGCATGAACGGTTCGCGGCCGCAGCAGCCGCCTGAACTGAAACACTCGAGGCAACCGCTTGGTAGGGCCAGCCACAAGGCAGCTGCAGCGCTGACCGCGGCACGAGCGAGCGCGTGCTCGCACCGTCCAGCTGACCGATCGGCCGACGGCGCGGTGATCACCGCGGATTACTACCGGGAACGGGGTCGCATCCGGGGAGCCAAGCCTGACAGGGCACCGGATGACGCGGCCGCGGGTACGTCGCTTACCATCTCGCGGACGGGGACGCGCTGCTGATGACCCGCGACAGGGCCCAGTGCCGGGGAAGCCTGGTTTCACCCGTAGCCGGGAGTCGCTGATCCGGAAGCCGGAACCAGGCCGGCTCCCGAACTTAAGCGCCATGAGCGCGCGACGCGGGAACGGGCCGCGCTTCCGGCCGGCCCGCGGCGCCGGGTGGCAGCTAGCCCGGGGCCGAGAGCACCGTGACCTCAGGGGTCGATGAGCACGCCGGGGTTGAGGACGCCGGCCGGGTCGAGTGCTTTCTTTGCCGCTCGCAGCGCCAGGGCGAACGGCTCGGGCCGCTCGGTGTCGTACCAGGGGCGGTGCTGCCGCCCGACGGCATGGTGGTGGGTGATGGTGCCGCCGGCGGCCATGACCGCGTCGGACACGCCCGTCTTGATCTCCGCCAGGACAGCGGCGGGGTCGGAACCGTCGCGGTAGGCGCCGGCGAACGTGTAGTACGGTGCCGGGCCGTCGGTGTACACGTGGGTGAACCGGCAGTTCACGGTCCCGCCGCCGCAGCTCTGTACGAGCACGTCGCGAGCGGCCTCGCGGACGGCGGCGTCGAACGCGGGCCAACGGTCCCAGGTGATGGCGGTCTCGAACGTGCCGCCGATCAGGCCGAGGCCAGCGGTCAGTCCCGGGTTGGACGGGATGAACGCGTTGCGCCAGGCGCCCGCCGCGCCGGACCGTCCGGTCGGCTGGCCGGTCCCGTCGTCCGCCAGCAACTCGTCCTCGGGAATGATCCCCCCGTTGTCGCGGGCGATGCCGACAGCCTGCTCCAGCAGCGCTCGCTGCGGCAGCTCGGCAGACTCGAAGCCGACGATGAGCACGGCCTGGGTGCCGTCCAGGCCTGCGCCTCCGGCGGCCAGTGCGGGGTCGAGCAGCCGCAGGTTTGCAGGCCACAGCCTGGCCTGGGCGATGTGCCGGGTGGCCTCGTAGCCCGCCTCCCAGGTCGGGAACCGGATGCCGCCGGTCGCGCGGAACCGGGGTCGCGCCTGGATCCGCATCCAGGCACTGGTGATGATGCCGAGGATGCCCTCGGATCCGATGGCGAGCCGGTTCGGGTCCGGGCCGGCGCCCGAACCGGGCAGCCGCCGCGCCTCCCACCAGCCGGCCGGCGTGAGCATCCGCACCGTCTCGACGAACTCGTCGATGTGCGTGTGGTTGGTCGCGTAGTGCCCGCCGGAGCGGGTCGCGATCCAGCCGCCGAGCGTCGACCCGGAAAAGCTCTGCGGGAAATGCCGCAGCGTGTACCCGCGCGGCCGGAGCTGGTCCTCCAGGTGCGGGCCAAACGCCCCGGCCTGGATCAGCGCGGCCCTGGAGATCTCGTCTACCTCGAGGACCTGGTCCAGCTCGTCCAGCGCGATGGTGACGATGGCTCCGGCGCCGTCCGGCGGGGTGACGCCGCCGACCACCGAGCTGCCGCCGCCGTACGGGATCGCGCAGTAGCCCTTGTCCGAGCACCAGGACAGGACCGCCTCCACCTCCGCCTCGGCGCGCGGGTGCGCGACCACATCGGGCGGGTTCGGGTAGTCGCCGCGAACGCCGTATATCGACCGCTCGCTGCCATAGGAGTGGTAGGCGCGCTCCCAGGTACTGGTGAAGCAGAACGCGGCCAGGTGATCCGGCGGAGTTACCCGCGGGGCGCGAAGGTCCAGCGCGTCGGCCGGCGGGATGCGCGGCGCGGTCAGCTCCACACCGAGCTGCTGCGACAGCTGCGCAGCCCTCGCGGCACGCTGCTGGTAGCTTGGCTCCTCGGACTCCGCGCCGAACATCCACAGACTCCGCCGTGGCCGCGTGTGCTCGCCCATACCGCCGCCTTTCCGCGCGTTACTGCTCTCGCCGAGCATAGATCTGCCCGGGAACGTTCAGACGTACGGGAACGCCCGGTGGTGGCGCCGGCGCTTCGCCCGCTCGGCTACCGCCCGCGCAATCCACTCGGTCGCCGTCACGGCTATCCGCTGTTCCCGTGCGGCCATCGCCCGCGCTGGTCGCCGATCCGCCGTCAGCGTCCGGGAAGTGCGCAGGCCCGCCGTGGTAACGGGCATGACGGGCCAGTCCTCGGGCCGGACGACGTGGTGGAGACAAGGGTGTGCCAGACCACGATGCCGGTGTCGCGCACGCTCTCGTTGCCGCTGACGTAAGCCGGCAGTCCGTCGCCGGGCCCGCTCTGGTACGGACAATCACCGGCCGCAGACAAGTCGCCCGGCCGGTAGCGCGTCACCCGCAGCCCGGCCGGCTCCTGCGGCACATCCTGGCGAAGTTCGGTGGCCATCTCGCTCCCTGCTTCGGCCGCACCGAAATTATGCGGTCCACCACCCCACTGTCTCTTGCGACCAGGTAACGCCGCGAGCGTGCGGTTGCGGTGCCGGCGGAACGCCCGTTTCTGCTCGTAAAGGTCTTCTCAGCCGTTCTAGCGGGCGCGCTGGTCCGGTCGCGCGCCGCGGCGATCGGCGCCTCGTCCGGCTCAGGGGCGGCTCACGCTCTCGGGCCGGGCAGTCCGCGGGGCGGCAGAGGCATCCGCCCTCAGCGGCGTCACTGCCAGGCCTGTCATCGGTCGCTTTCGTGATCGCGAGCCCGGCCCCGAGCAGGATGGCGTCGGCGTGCTCGCCCGCCGACGGTGCCCCGCCGGGCGGCTCGACCGCCGTGACTGTCGCTTCCAGGTCCTCAGGCGTTGCCATCGGATAGGGCACGGTTGCGATCTGCTTAGCGCCGCCGGTCACGTTGCCGGCGGCAGTGCAGCAAACGCCAGTGGTGCATCTGGGTTGACGATCAGGACATTGCTCTGCGCGGCGCGCAGCAACTCATGGCTCATGCTTTCGCCCAGGATGGCCGACAACCCTCCGTGGCTGGGCGCCCCGATAACGATCGTGCCGGCCTGCACGGTGTTGGCGTACTCGGCCACCATCCGGCCGGCCGCGCCGTGATCCGCGGCGTGCAGCAGGATCTGCCCCTCGGCTGCGATGTGGTGGCCGGCGAGCTGGTCGAGGTGGCGGCGGACCAGCGCCTCAGCGGCCGCCAGGCCCTCGCCGTCGACGGCGACATCGCCCGCCACTGCCGCCTCCCTGGCGTGCACGACGTGCACGGTCAGTCCGTCCTGCGCGGCCAGGCGGGCTGCCGCCTCGATCACCCCGCTGGCGGTCGGAGCGTCGTCGACGGCGGCCAGGATGACGCTGCCGGGCTCGTGGCTAGCGCTCCGGTGGCGCCCGCATGCGCCTGAGAGTACTGGCACGATCCGCTCCGCTGGCGCGATGGGTGCCACCTGCTCGGCCTGCACCCGCTCGGCTTCGGCCAGCATCCTGTGCACGGTCGTCAGGATGACGATGCCCGCTGCGACCGCGCCGGCTGCGATAAAGAAGGGAACGTGGATGTTCAGCGCGATGACTAGCTGGCCTGCGGCGTAGGGGGCTAGCCCGCCGCCGATGAAGCGGACGAAGCTGTAGGCCGCGGAGGCGACCGGGCGTTCGACCGGCGAGATCGTCATCACCGCTTGCGTGGTGATCGTGTTGTTGACGCCGATGAAGATGCCGGAGACGATCACCGCAGGGATCAGCACCGCCCGGTCGGTGGTCCAGGCTGCGATGACGAGGATCACGACGGCGAACAGGAACAGGTTGGCGTACATGGTCCTGGCGATGCCGAACCTGGCTTGCAGGCGCGGCGCCCCGAAGACCGCGAAGATGGCGACAAGCGCGCCCCAGCCGGTGAAGACCAGGCCGAGCTTGATCGGGCTGAGGTTCATCGGGAACGGCGCGTACCCGAGCACGGTGAAGAAGCCCCAGTTGTAGCAGAGCGCGGTAAGCGACAGCGTCAGCAGGCCGCGGTGGCGCAGCGCCCGCAGCGGCGCCGATAGGCCGGTCTTCTTCGCCGGGAGCGGCATCGGGCGGACCAGCGTGATCGTCGCGATGAGCGCAATGGCCATCAGCGCGGAGACGCCGAAGAACGGGCCGCGCCAGCTGACTTCGCCGAGCGCGCCGCCGAGCAGCGGGCCGACCGCGATGCCGAGGCCGAGCGCAGTCTCGTACAGCACGATGGCGCCCGCGAAGCCGCCTTCGGCCGAGGCGACGATGACCGCCAGCGAGGTCGCGATGAACAGCGCATTGCCGACGCCCCACCCGGCCCGGAAGCCGATGATGCCGCTGATCGACGGAGCGGCCCCGGCCGCCGCGCTGAATGCCACGATCAGCACCAGGCCTGCGATCAGCGTCCGCTTGGCGCCGATCCGGCTGGACACGAAGTTCGTGATGAGCATTGCCACTGCCGTCACTACCAGGTAGCTGGTGAACAGCAGCGTTACCTCGCTCGGCGAGGCGTGCAGCTGATGCGAGATAGCCGGCAGGATCGGGTCGACCAGCCCGATGCCCATGAACGACACGACGCAGGCGAAGGCGACGGCGAAAACCGCCTTCGGCTGCCGGAAGGGGCTGGCTACAGTCCCGCTCATCAATGCTCCGTTCGAACCGCGGGTCCGGTGCTGTCGGCCGGCTTGAGCTGCTCATCGCGCTGCAGGTTGACCAGCGCGTTCATGGCCGGCAGCGCGGCCGCGAGCGCGTCCTGATCGGTCTTGCTCAGCTGGGCGAACAGGACGGACAGCCGCTCGGTCCTGACGTCGCGCCTGCGGGCAAGGTAGTCGCGGCCGGAGTCGGTGAGCTGGACATGCACGACGCGGCCGTCATCGGGATCCGCGCACTTGGTCACCAGGCCTGCGTCTGCTAGCCGGCTGACCAGCTGCGTCATCGCCGGCTGGGTGACGCCTTCAGTTACGGCGAGCGCGGTCAGCCGCAAAGGTCCTGACCGCTCCAGCGTGTTCAGCGTCGCGGCGGTGGTGAGCGATATCCCAGGCGGGCTTAGCCAGCGGATGAGCGAGAGAAGCCGCGCCAGGCCGGCTGCTACCTCGGCCGCCTGGGCACCGGTCGCTGAACATCCCATAGGGCGCTTATATTAGCTACTTATATTTACCGGCGTCAACAGGCCGCACCACAACTGGTGTCGTGCGGTGCGCTACCCGCGCCCGTCAGCCGCCTGCGGCCACATCAGTTCCGCCCCCGGCGGGACGGGCACCGCGAAGGCGTTGAGCAAGAACGAGATCAGCGTGTAGTAACCGCAGAGCGACACCAGCTCGACCAGGCCTGTGTCGCCCAGCAAGCCGTGGGCGGCCGTGTAGCTGTCCTGGCTGAGCGCACCGCTCAGCGCAAGCTCGCGGGCGGCCGCGTAGACGATGCGCTCGTGGTCGTCAGTGAACGGCGGGTCATCGCCGCGGCCGATCGCGTCGACCACCGCATCGGGCACGCCATGCTCGCGCGCCATCCGGGCGTGCGCCCACCACTCGAACTCTGCCTTCCAGCGGCTGCCGACAGTGATGATGGCAAGCTCGGTGAGCCGCCGCTCGATCGACGTGCCGAATCGCAAGGCAGCACCCAGGGAGGCGAGGTGACGTCCGACGTCCGGCGCGTGCACGAAGGCATTGAACGGGCCGGCTAGCCCGCCCGTGGCGGTCACGACCTGACCGCCCCTGGTGCCGGATACCAGGTCCCAGACCTCCTGGCCGGCCGGGTCGAGTTGGTCACGGCGCAGATCGGGCAGTCGGCTCACCCACCGACCATATTCGGTGCCGGGCGCGCAGTCCGCAGACTCTGCGGACTCATCTGGCAGATCCGGCGGGTCCAGCGTGACGTCGAGTCCGGCAGTGGATGGCACCGCGGCAGCCTGAGGTGACGGCCCCGTTGCCGGGCCGGAATGCCGTGGATTAATCTAATACAGATTTGATAATTTCTTGCCGCAGCCGGAGGTGCCCATGCCAGTGGACGGATCGGGCCAGGTGCCCGTGCTGGCCGCTGACCGCCCTGACTACCGGCGCCTGATCGAGCGTGCGCGGGTGCACAGCTCCGTGTATACGGACCCGCAGATATTCGCCGACGAGCTGGCCCGGATCTGGTACCGGACCTGGGTGTTTGTCGGTCACGCGAGCGAGGTTGCCCAGCCGGGCGACTACATCCGCACCACCATCGGGCTGCAGGACGTCATCATGGCCAGGGGCACCGACGGCAGGGTGCATCTGCTCCTTAACCGCTGTGCGCACCGCGGCAACCTGGTCTGCGAGGCGCAGCGGGGTAACGCGAAGTCGTTCCGCTGCCCGTACCACGGCTGGACCTACCGGAACACCGGAGAGCTGATCGGGTTCCCGTTCAACCAGGGGTACGGCGGCAAGGGCACGATCGAGGCCGAGCTGTCGCTGGCCCGCGTGCCCAGGGTTGCGGAGTATCAGGGCTTCGTGTTCGGCTCGCTGGCGCCAGACGGCCCGGACCTGGCCGAGCACCTCGGCGAGGCGGCTCGCGAGCTGGACCGGCTCGCCCGGCTGTCGCCCGAGGGCAGAGTTGAGCTGACGGCGGGGTGGCTGCGGCACCGGACTCGCGCCAACTGGAAGCTGCTGGCCGAGAACGAGACCGACGGTTATCACCCGCAGTTCGTGCACGGTTCGATCTTCAGTGTCACCGGAAGCCCGATTGGCGCGCTGTATAGCGACAAGTCCGCTGCGGTTACCCGCAGCCTCGGGCGCGGGCACAGCGAGAACGACCTGCGGCCGGAGTTCCGCAAGGCCGGCGAGCCGATGCGCTGGTTCGGCACGACCGCCGACCGGGTGCCCGCGTATGCGGCCGCCATGCGCGCGGCGCACGGGCCCGCCGCAGAGCGGATCCTGATCGAGGGCGCGCCGCACGTCATGATCTTTCCGAACTTGTTCGTGGCCGAGATTCAGGTGTTCGTGATCCAGCCGCTGTCGGCGGGGGAGTGCGTTCAGCACTCAACTGCGGTGCAGCTGGCCGGCGCGCCGGAGCTGAACCGGCGGATGGTGTCACAATCAGTCGGCTCGGTGGGGCCGGCCGGAATGCTGCTCGCCGACGACACCGAGATGTACGAGCGGAACCAGCGGGGCGTGGCGATGCTGGCGCCGGAGTGGCTGGACCTGCGGCGGGGCCTCGCCAGGGAGCGGATCGACGAGCGCGGGCTGCGCATCGGCGGAGCGACCGACGAGACCGGGATGCGAGGCTTCTGGCAGCACTACCTGAGCCTGATGGAGGGCGCGTGAGCGCGAGCGCTCAAGAGACGCACGACCCGCCCGCAGCCGGACGGGAGCAGGCGCTGCGTCAGGTAGAGCAATTCATCTACCGCGAGGCGAGGCTCGCGGACGAGCACGACTACGACGCATGGGAAGCGCTGTGGACCGACGACGCCCTGTACTGGGTGCCGGCCGGCGGTGACCTCACCGTTCCGGCGGAGCGGATGTCGGTGATCTACGACAACCGCAGCCGGATCTCGACCCGGCTGGCGCAGCTGCGGACCGGCAGACGACACGCCCAGGACCCGCCGTCGCAGCTGCGGCGGGTGATCTCCAACATCGAGATCACCGGCGAGGACCACGGCGACATCATCGCCGCAGCCAACTTCATCGCCGCCGAGTCCCGCGAGCGCGGCGTCGAGCTGTGGGCGGGCCGCGTCATCTACCGGCTCCGGCCGGCCGGGAACGAGCTGCGGATGGCCGGCAAGCAAGTGCTGCTGGTCAACCGGGACCAGCCGCTCCCGACCCTGGCATTCCTGATCTGACCGCAGCCCGAGAACTGCCCGGAGGCACGCCGATGACGACACCAGCAGACGGCCCGGAAAACTCCGGCTCGGGCGGCACGGTCGCCAGCGAGTTCGCGTCGGTCGCAGCCGCAGTCGACGCGACGGCCAACGGGCCGCGGCTGCGGCTGGAGGACCTGCGGACCGGCAAGGTCCGGTTCCTTGACGCGCTGGAGCTGGAGACGATCGTCTGGCTACCGGACGGGCACCTGACACAGCTGCTCGACCCGTCAGCGGACCGCTGGCGTGAAGGCCCCGGCTAGGCCCCGGCTAGGCCGTGCGCAGCGGCACCGGGACACTGCCCCGCCGGCGCGCGTCGTTAGCGCGGCGCCGGATCCCGCAGGGCCCAGGCCGCGCAGGCGGACGGTCCCGGCAGCTTGCGCCCTGGCCGTCTCCCCGGCGACGGGCGCTAGCCCGCATGTTGGCGGGATGCTATTTTAATCTCAATTAAGAGATTCTCGGAGCGCAGGGATGACCGACGTGCGGGCGGATAGCGGGAGTAACTCGCCGGATGAGCCGCGCGCGCTGGCCGTCCGGCTGTATGCAGCGCTCGGCGCGGGCGATCGCGAGGAGCTGATGAGCCTGCTGCACCCCGAGTTCGAGGGGCGGCTGACCGCCGGCCTGCCCGGCGGCCTCGGCGGCACGTTCCGCGGCCCGGCGGCCATGTGCCGCGGCTGGGGACGGATCGGACGGTTCTTCGACGCCCGTGCGGTGCCGCGGAACTGGACCGACCTGCCGGACGGGAGGCTGCTTGTCGAAGGTGACTACACCGGCTGGGCCAGGCACGGCGGCAGGCTCGATGCCGCGTTCGTGCACCTGCTGCGCTTTGACGGCCGGCGCATCAGCGCCCTGGAGCAGCTGACCGACAGCGCAAGCTGGGCCGCGGCACTCGATGGCGAAAGCGCGCCCGACCTGCCCCGCGCCGGCCAGCCCGATGCTGGCCAGCCCGATGCTGGCCAGGCAGGCAGTCAGGCCGAGCCGGAGATGGCCGGTGATCGTGACCGGCGCCCTGCGGCAGCTGGCGGAACGGGCGGGCAGCAGCCGACAGTCACGCTCGATGTCGAGGACGGGCTGGCCGTGCTGCGGCTGGACCGGCCGGAGCACCGTAACGCCATCAACGCAGCGCTCGCGGCGGATCTGGCCGAAGCGGCCCAGCGGTGTGCGGCCGACCCTGCCGTCCGGGCACTGCTTATCTGCGCGAACGGGCCGGCCTTCAGCGTCGGCGGTGACGTCGGCATGTTCGCCGCCAGTGGTCTCGAGCGGCTGCCGGCCGACCTGAGCCGGCTGACGTCCGGTTACCACGCCACGCTGCAGATCCTGGACCAGCTGCCGGTGCCGGTCATCGCGGCCGTCCACGGCGCCGTCGCGGGCGGCGCGCTCGGGCTGCTGTACGTCGCCGACATCGTGATCGCCGCCGAGGGCACCCGGTTCGCGACCGGCTTCGCCGGCCTCGGCCTGTCCGGCGATGGTGGCGGCACCTGGTTCCTGCCGCGGCTGATCGGCATGCGCCGGGCCGAGGAGATGTACCTGGGTCAGCGGGTGCTGACTGCAGACGAGGCCCTGGACTGGGGGCTGATTACCCGCATCGTGCCGGCCGCAGAACTGGAAGCTGAGGCTGTCCGGCTGGCCTGCGGGCTTGCGGCCGGGCCTACGTTGGCGCTCGGTGAGCTGCGCGGTCTGCTTCGGCGGACGGCGGATGCCAGCATGGCCGGTCAGCTCCAAGCCGAGACCAGGGCACTGGCGCGTACCGCGGCGAGCGAGGATGCGCACCTGGGCATAGCAGCCTTCCTGACCAAGGCCCCGCTGCAGTTCCGGGGACGGTGACGCTGATGTACCTCGTTCCCCAGACTCCGGAACAGGAGCTGATCCGGCAGACGACCGCGGCGATCGCGACCCGGTACGGACATGAGTACTACGTGCAGCGGGCCAGGGCAGGCGGGAACATCGACGAGCTGTGGGCGGACCTCGGTGCGGCCGGGCTACTCGGCGTGCACCTGCCCGCCGAGTACGGCGGCGGCGGCGCCGGCCTGACCGAATACGTGGTGGTCATCGAGGAGCTTGCCGCGCACGGGCTGCCACTGCTGATCGCGGTGATCTCGCCGGCGATCTGCGGCTCGATCCTGGCCGCGCACGGTTCGCCGGACACGTGTCAGGCCTGGTTGCCGGGCCTGGCCAGCGGCGAGCGGAAGATGGCGTTCGCGCTCACCGAGCCAGACGCCGGCTCGAACAGCCACAACGTCAGCACGACCGCCCGGCGGCCTGGCTCTGGCGATGGCTGGCTGCTGTCGGGCGGCAAGTACTACATCTCCGCGGCCGACGAGTGCGAGGCCATGCTCGTGGTCGCCAGAGATGAGACGGTGCCGGCCACGGGCGGGCGGCCGCCGCTGTCGCTGTTCGTCGTTCCGCGCAACGCGCCCGGCGTGACGATCAGCCCGATCGAGACGGCGCTGGTGTCACCCGACCGCCAGCACTCGGTGTTCCTGGACGGGGTCGCGATCGGCCCGGATGCGCTGATCGGCACGGCTGGCGCTGGCTTGCGCCAGGTGTTCGCCGGGCTGAATCCCGAGCGGATCCTGGCCGCCGCGATCTGTAACGGCGTCGGCCGGTACGCCGTCGGCAAGGCCGCTGACTATGCGCGGACCCGGCAGGTCTGGTCGCAGCCAATCGGCGCGCACCAGGGCGTCGCCCATCCGCTGGCCCTCGCGCATGTGCAGGTCCAGCTGGCCCGGCTGGCGACGGCCCGCGCCGCCGAGCTGTCTGACGCCGGCCACGACGCCGCCGAGGCGGCGAACATCGCCAAACTGGCCGCCGCGGACGCCGCCCTAGCGGCGCTGGACCAGGCCATCCAGACCCATGGCGGCAACGGGCTGGCCGCCGAATACGGCCTGGCTGACCTGTGGTTCGTCACCCGGCTGATGCGCACCGCGCCAGTCAGCCGCGAGATGGTGCTCAACTTCGTGGCCAGCCACAGCCTGCGGCTGCCCGCCTCGTACTGACCCGCGATCGGGACGGAGCCGCCCACGATGCCAGGAAGGCAGGACAAGGTCATCATCGTCACCAGCGCTGACGGTACCGGAATCACCGGCACGGACGTCCCCGTTCCCGCCGTTAACCCGGCCGGCTGAACGATGACCGCGGCGGCCGACACCGACGCGCTGGTGATCGGCGCCGGCGCCGGCGGGCTTATGACCGCCGCGCGGCTACAGCACGCCGGCTACCGGACGCTGGTCGTCGAGCGGCTGGCCTATGTGGGAGGCCGGGCGTCCACCAGGGACATCGACGGCTTCAAGGTCAACAACGGCGCGATCGTGATCGAGACCGGCGGCATCACCGAGCAGACCTTCGCCGAGGCCGGGGCCGAGTTTGACGTCAGGAGCCCGGCACCGCCGATCCTGTACCGGATCGGCCGCCGCGACGTCGACGTGACCGGCGGCGGCTGGGGCCTTCTGCTCTCCAGGATCACCCGGCAGGGCGCGAAGATCCTGGCCGGCCTCGCCGACGCCCGGCAGGACGCCGGACTGCCGGACAGCCAGATCTCGACCGCTGACTGGCTAGCCCGGTACACGCGCGGCGAGACGGTGCACGGAATCTTCCGCGCCATGTGCGGCTCGGTGTTCGCGGTCGGACCTGACGAGCTGCCGGCCCGGGTGTTCCTCACCTACTTCACCCGCAAGAGCGCGTTCAAGAAATTCGGGTTCTGCCCGCAGGGCACCATCGGCATCTGGCAGTCGCTGGTCGCAGCATTCACCGCGGCCGGCGGCCAGCTCTGGCTGTCTAGCGAGGTGCGAGGGCTGCACGTCCAGGACGGCCAGGTGGCCGGCGCCACGGTCCGGCGCGCGGACGGCGAGCAAGCGGAGGTCACGGCCAAGGTCGTGGTGAGCGACGCGGGCCCCGCCGCCGCCACCGCCCTGATCGATCACGGGCAGCTGCCCGCTGAGTACCTCGCCGCGGTCAAGGCCGCCGACCGGCCCTGTGCCATGATCACCGTCAACTTCGCCAGCCAGGACCGGCTCATGGAAGCGCCCGGCCTGCTCAGCTTCGCCAGCACGCGACGGCTGTGCTACGCCGCCAACTTCACCGACGTCTGCCCCGAGATGGCACCACCCGGCTGGCACCTGTACGCCGGCACCGCGGTGCCGCGCCCGTCCGTCGGCGACTTCGACGAGCCGGCTGAGACTGACCTGCTGATGGCCGACCTGCACGCCCAGTTCCCCGGCTTTGACCGGGCCAGGATCCTGTCCACTGTCGTCACCCGCGACGACTGGCCGCCTCAGCGCGCGGTGGCAGGCTACGACCTGCCGCCTGGCACGCCGCTGCCGAACCTGTGGAATGTCGGCGACGGCGTGAAGGAGTACGCCAACGGCGGCACCACCGCGTGCGCGGAGACCGCGCAGATCGTCGCCGCCGCGATCGCCGGCCGGTTCCCGCTTCGCGCCCGCTAGGCGCGGCCGGGCCAGCCGGACCGAGCGCGCAACAATCCCGTTTTCCTCATTTAGGATAAATTAAAAAGACGTGGGAACGGGGCAGCTTCGGGCTGCGGCCAACCGCGCGCGAGCGCAGGGAGCAGTGGCACATGGGCGAGGCGTGCATCGTGGCGGCGGTCCGCACCCTGGCGAAGATGGCCGGGCTGCAACCCTGACCGAGGGCGGCCGGTCAGGCCAACGTCACGATCATCGAGCGGCTGTGATCATCCCGTCGGGTCTGACTGGCGCCCTGTCGCGCAGCCGGCGAGTGCGTCAGGGCGACCTGAAGAAAGCTATCGCATCTTTCAAATCTGCATTAAACTGCCGCCGCCAGCGCAGTGCGCGAGGCCGGAGCCTGCCGGACGGAGTGACCATGCCGACTCACCCGTATCTCACCCAGGTGGTGCACAGTGCCGCCCGCGCCCGGCCCGATCAGCCGTGCCTGACCTTCGGGTCTCGCCAGACCACGAGCGCCGAGTTCCGTGACCGGGTGCCGTCCCTGCGGCAGGTGGTCTACGGCGGCACCACCGGCACACCCAAAGGCGTAATGCTCAGCCACGCCAACCTGCTCGCCGCCACCGCCGGGATGCTCGCGGCGATCCAGGCGCACCGGGTTACCGACGTCATGCTGGTGCCGACCATGCTGCAGATGGTTCTGGCCGACCCCGGCTTCGCCGAGCATGACCTGAGCTCGCTGCAGCGCATCTTTTCCGGGCCGGTGCCGATTACCGGTCCGCTGCCGCTAGCCGAGGTCGCGATCCCGGCGACGGTGCATACCAGGATGCCGACGGCTTCGTGCACCTGGTCGACCGGAATAAGGACATGATCATCGCCGGCGGCGAGAACGTGTATTCCATCGAGGTGGAGTCGGCGCTCGCCAGCCATCCGGCCGTGGCAACGTGCGCGGTGATCGGGTTGCCTGACGAGAACTGGGGAGAACGGGTGCACGCTGTAGTGGTGCTGTGGCGCGAGGCGAGCGCGACTCCGGACGAGCTGATCGGCCACTGCCGGGACCGGATCGCCGGCTACAAGTGCCCGCGCACCGTCGAGGTGCGGGACGCGCTGCCCATCTCGGCCGCCGGCCAGGTACTGAAAGCTCAGCGACGAGCCGGCTACGCGGCCGCGAATACCGACGCGACCGCGACCGGCCCTGCGCAGAAGGCGGGCATACGGTGAGCGGCGACGCAGCGCGGGCCGACATGGGGCTCGCTGGCATCGCCGCCCGGCGGGCGGCGCTGGAGGCTGCCTGGCCGGCCTGGCAGCCGGTCACGCTGAGCGAGTTCCTGCGGCAGTCGGCTGACCGGCATCGTGAGCGGCCATTCGTGCTGACCGATGACCGCGAGTTCAGCTACGCGGACGTCGACCGCGAGGCCACCGAGCTGGCCGACGGCCTGGCCGCGATGGGCGTCCGGCCGGGCGACAGGGTCGGCATCCTGATGGCCAACTACCCCGAGTTCGTGCCGCTGAAGTTCGCCGTCGCCCGCGCCGGCGCGGTCGCGATCCCGTTCAACTACCTGTACCGCACGGCCGAGCTGGGCTACGTACTGCGCCAGTCCCGCTGCCAGGCACTGATCACCATGACCGGATTCAAGGGGCTGCGCTACCTGCAGATGCTGGCCGAGATCGCGCCCGGCTGGCAGTCCGGCCCCGTGGCGGAACTGCCGGACCTGCGCACCGTGGTGGTGCTGGACACCGACGGCAGCGGCCGGGACGGTCTGCCGGACGTCGCCGCGCTCGCCGCGGCCGGCCGCCAGCACCCCGGCGGCGCAGATGCCACCGGCGTCACGCCGGACAGCCCGGGCGACATCCTGTACACCTCTGGCACCACCGGCTCGCCGAAGGGCGTTGTGGTCACCCACGACGCAGTGCTGCGGACCAGCTACGCCTCGGCGCTTACCCGCGCCTACGAAGATGGCCGCCGGATCCTGTTCTCGCTGCCGTGCTACCACATGTTCGGCTATGTGGAAGGCCTGCTGTCGGTCATGTTCGCCGGCGGGGCGATCATCCCCCGCACTGCCTTCTCCCCGGCTGATTACTGCGCCTCGATCGAGCGGCACCGCGCGACCGAGATCCTGGCCGTGCCGACGATGACCGTCGCCTTGCTGGAATACCCGCAGCTGCGCGAGCACGACCTGTCCTCGCTGCGCGCGATCCTCTCGGGGGCCGCGCCAGCACCGGTCTGGCTCTGGCAGAAGGTGCGGGCCGAGCTCGGTGTCACCGAGATCACCACCGGGTACGGCATGACCGAGTGCGGCGGAGCGATGACCCTGACGCTTCCCGAGGACCCGCTGGAGTACCACTCATCCACCGTCGGGCGGCCTAAGCTCGCCGGCGCAGCCGGGATGCCCGAGCACGGCGGCGACCTGTGCGCCTACCAGACCGCTGACCCGGTCACCGGCGAGGCGCTGCCGGCCGGCACCGAGGGGGAACTGATTTCCACCGGACCCACGCACATGCTCGGCTACTTCGACAAGCCCGCCGAGACCGAGCAGGCACTGCGCGACGGCTGGGTGTACTCCGGCGACCTCGGCGTGGTCCGCCCGGACGGCTACCTGCAGGTCACCGGCCGCAGCAAGGATCTGTACAAGAGCGGCGGCGAGCTGATCATGCCGAAGGAAATCGAGGACCTGCTCACCGGCCATTCAGGCGTCAGCCAGGCTTTCGTCGTTGGCGTGCCCGATGAGCGCTGGGGTGACGCGGGCTGCGCATGGATCGTGCCCGAGCCTGGCGCCAGTGTCAGCGCCGACGAACTGCTGGCGCTGTGCCGGGACAAGCTGGCCCGGTTCAAGGTACCCAAGCACGTGCTGTTCCTGGATCCGGCCGAACTGCCCACGACGCCGACCGGCAAGGTGCAGAAGTTCCGGCTGGCTCAGCGCGCCACCGAGCAGCTGCGGTCGTCCGGGTCCTGAGCCTTCCGCCGTGCGCCGCAAGTGCTGACACCGGCTGCGGCAGATCGGCTGCCAGGGCGCACGACCCGTTCCCCGGCTTTATTGGGCTCAGGGCATGGAGGAGCCGCCTCCCACCGCGATGACCTGGCCGGTGACCTGGCGCGCTGCAGTCGGCGACGAGACCCACACGACCGCGCTAGCGATATCGCCGGGAGTGGTCAGCCGGCGCAGCGCCTGCGTCCTCAGCACGTAGTCCGTCTGCTCGGGGCTAAAGATCGCCTCTGTCCCGGCCGCCCACACACTGTGCGGGCCGACCGGTGCGTCGGGGATCACCAGGCCGGGCGCGATGACGTTCGAGCGGATGCCATGCCGTCCATGCTCGCGGGCGACCGTGCGGGCCAGCGAGATCAGCCCGGCCTTTGTCGACCCGTAGATGCCCTGGCGGATCGCGCCGAAAGCGGAGTCACTGGAGATGAACACGATCGCGCCCGCGCCAGCCTCGCGCATCACCGCGAGCGCCGCCTGAGTGCTGGCATAGGCGGTGTACAGGTTGACCTCGATGGTGTGCTGCCACAGTGCGCGGTCGGTCTGCTCCGCGAAGAATCCCGGCTTGCTCCAGCCGGCGTTGTTCACCAGCACGTCGACGCCACCCCAGACGGCTGCCGCGCGGTCCGCCATCGTGGAGGCCACGCCTTCGCCGGTGAGATCGGCCTCGAATACCTCGGCTGCCGCCGCGCCTACCGCTAGTGCCTCCGCGGCGACCGCCTGCGCCTGCTCGCCGTCGATGTCGGCGAGCAGCACCCTGGCGCCCTCACGGGCAAAGCCGAGCGCGATGCCCCGGCCGATGTTCGCCGCCGCTCCGGTGACGATCACCCGCGCGCCGCTCAGCCCAAGGTCCATGCCGGGCGTCTCCTCTGCTGTCGGTGGAGCGTGACCGGTGCCGCGGCGGAGCGCGGCCAGGCGCCGGGGCGCCGGGGCGCCGGGGCGCCGCCGCCAGTGCCGCGGGCGCCGCCGCCAGCTTTGCCGGTGGCCGATGCGATAGTCTAATCAGACTTAAAAACCAGGAGTAGCCCGATGGCAGCATCGCGACCCGCGGCGGGACCGCCCGTGCTTGTACGGCGTGAGCAGGTGGCCGACGGCGAGGTCGCGCACATCACGCTGAACCGGCCTGCCGCCCGCAACGCCATCACCGTGACCATGGCCCGGATGCTGACGGAAGCGCTGGCCGCCGCCGCGGACACGAGGGTCATCATCGTCCGGGGCGTGGGCGGCACCTTCTGCGCGGGCGGCGATTTTGCCGAGGTTGCCGCGCTCCGCGCACGCGGACCTGCCGCATTGCGGGAGCTGTTCGATGCGTTCGGCGATGCGTGCGAACTCATCGGCCGGATGCCCGTGCCGGTCGTCGCAGCCGTCGAAGGTTACGCGATGGCCGGGGGCTTCGAGCTGGTGCAGTCCTGTGACGTCGCGCTGGCGCGCGACGATGCCGTCCTTGCCGACAATCACCTGAACAGCGGAATGATCCCGGCCGGCGGCGGGTCGCAGCGGCTGCCGCGGATCACCGGAGTGCCGCGGGCGCTCGGGCACATCCTGACCGGTGACAGGCTGACCGGCGCACAGGCGGCGCAATGGGGCGTGATCTACCGCAGCGTGCCCGCCGCCGAGTTCGAGGCGGCGCTCGTTTCGCTCATCGTGAGCCTGGCCAGCAAGGATCCGGCGGCCGTCGCGCGTGCCAAGCACCTGGTCCGGGCAGGGCTGGCCCTGCAGCTGGCGGACGGGCTCGCGCTGGAGACTGAAACGATCATCGAGCACCTGGCGAGCGATGTGGCGCCCGCTTCGGCTGCGCGCTCTGCGGGTCGTGGCGCGCCGGACGGGCGAGGTGAGGCGTGACCCGGGAGCTCATCGGCGCGGGGATGGCCCTGCTGCGCCTGGACGACGACGGCATCGGTCATCTTGTACTGAACCGGCCGGAAGCGTCAAACGGCATGAATGTCGAGTTCCTCCGCGCCGTCCACGAGGCGATCATGACCGCGCACGGCCAGGCTGAGCTGAGGGTGCTGCTGCTGTCCGGAGCCGGATCGAACTTCTGCGCCGGCGGCGACATCAAGACCTTTGCCAGCAAGGGCGCGGGCCTGCCCGACTACCTCCGGGAGGCCACTTCCTGGCTGCAGACGTGCGTGCAGTGCCTGCTGGCGCTGCAGGTCCCGGTGATCGCGTCGGTGCACGGTTACGCGGCGGGCGGCGGCGGGTTCGGGCTGGTGTGCGCTAGCGACCTAGTCATCGCGGGGGAGTCGGCCCGGTTCCTGGCCGGCGCGACGCGCGTCGGGATGGCGCCCGACGCCGGGGTGTCGGTGACGCTGCCGCTACTTGTCGGCCTGCGGAAGGCGCTGGAAATCATTCTCACCAATCCGGTGCTGACTGCTGCCGATGCCCTTGAGATCGGCCTGATCACCAGGGTGGTCCCGGACGGGTCGCTGCCGGGCGAGTCGCTGGCACTGGCGCGCCAGCTCGCCGCCGGCCCGACGCGCGCGCTGGGCGCGGCGAAGCGGCTGGTATGGACAGGCCTGGGCGCACGCGTCGAGGCTCAGCTGCCGGAGGAAGCAAGGACGGTGTCCGAGCTATCCGGCCAGGCGGACGCACTGGAGGGTCTCGCCGCTGTCATCGAGCGGCGTGAGCCGAGGTTCACTGGCCACTGAGGCGGAACCCCGCGGCATACTGGGCCGCGCCCGCCGTCGATCCGGCGAGCCGAGCGCGCTGGCTTCGCCAGCTCAGCGAGCTGCCGCCCCGGCCCTGCGCGGCCCCGCCGGCGCAGGCGTGTCCGGCGCAGGCGCCGCCGGGGACGCTTCGCCTGCCTCGCTGCCCGTGCTGAGACCTGACCGCACGAGCGTCTTAGCGGTGCGGATCAGCTGGTCGAGAGAGCCGCGGCGCGGGTTCCACCACTCAGCTGCCCAGTTGAGCGCCCCCAGGACAAGCATCCGGGCCGCACGAGGGTCGAGGTCGGGATGCAGGACCCGGTCATCAACGGCGTCCTGGACGAGCTCGCGCCAGACGTCGCCATACCTGTTGGCCTCGGTCACGTACCGGAGCCGGATCTGCTCAGGGATCTGGCCGGCATTGCGGATTGCCGCGGTGGTGTAGTCGGATATCTCAAGCTGATAGCGGAGGTGTGACTCCACCGCCACGTCGATCCGGTCGAGCGAGCTCGCTCCGGCCGGCAATGCAGCGAGCTGAGCCCGCACGTGCTCGCGCATGTGGGCGATGCCCGACCACATGACTTCCTCGATCAGCTCGTCGCGCGAAGAGAAGTAGTAGTAGATAGCGGGAGCCTGGAGCTGGGCCACTTCTGCCACATCGGTGAGGCGGGTGCCCGCATAGCCGCGGCGGCTGAGTACGTGCGCCGCAGCGTCGAGGATCCGCTGCCTGGTGCGCGCCGACTTGGTGCCGGCCGTACCGGGCAGGTCAGGACCGGCCAGCGCAGGCTTTCTATCCACCACTCAATTCTACCGACCAGCGGTCGGCCAGGACTTGCAGTCGGCGCGGTCGCAGCGCTCGTCCGGTGGCCGAGAATCTTTGGCGAGTACCGGAACTTCCTACAGTCCAAGGTTCCGCACGCGATGCCAGGCCTGTTCGCCGCCTGATACGGCCACGCCACTTCACTCCGTCCGCATTGTCGCATGACCGGTTCTCAGATGTTCTAATGCACATTAAATGCGCGACGACCTAGCAGACGCGCTTACCCGGAGGACAGAACCCGATGACAGTCGACACGGACAACGAGGGAATGCCGCCGGTGCTGAGCTCTGATCACGGGCAGGTTCGGCTCCTGACGCTGAACCGTCCGCGTCGTCACAACGCGATCGATATTCCGCTGCGGCATGCGCTGGCCGAGGGCCTGGAAGGGGCAATGACGGATCAGGGCGTGCGCGCTGTCATCCTGACCGGCCAGGGGGCGTCCTTTTGCTCGGGCGGAGACATCACCACGATGACACGTATGGCCGAGGCGCCCGCTCGCGATCGCCTGGAGGCGGCGCAGCGGGTCGTACGGGCGATCTGGGCCGGGCCGAAGCCCGTGATCGCGGCGGTCGAGGGGGTGGCATCGGGCGCCGGTGCTGCGCTTGCGCTCGCCTGTGACCGGGTGGTTGCAGCACGCGGAGCGCAATTGAGCTTTACCTTCTCCCGTGTCGGGCTGGCAGGCGACCTGGGCGTCTACGCGAGCCTGCCCGACCGCATCGGCGCCGCACGTGCGCAGCAACTCCTGATGTTCGGAACCGCGATCAGCGGAGAGGATCTGCTGACTCTCGGACTCGTTGACGCGCTCACCGAGAACGGCTCCGCCCGCCAGCGAGCGCTGGAGGATGCCGCGGCGCTCTCGGCGGTTGCGCCGCTGGCATTGCGGGCGATGAAGCGGCTGCTGCGACCGGACTGGCCGGAGGTGCTGGACCGGGAGCTTGCCGCCCAGGTGGCGCTCTTCGATACCGCCGACTTTGCCGAGGGCATCTCGGCGTTCCGCGAGCGCCGCTCTCCCCGCTTTACAGGTATCTGATCGACAGCTATCCCGACATCCGCCCGGCTCAGGCCGCGCCGGGAGCGTCGTGCGCGCGCTGCCGGGTTGCTTTCGGCAACGGAAGCTTCACGAAGGTATCTGCGCTCATCGCAGACGGCTGAACTGGGGAAACGCTGGAATACAACCAGCGGCATGAGCCCGCCCAAAGTGGCGCCGGCCTGCAAGCCTTCTGGCTGGGCAAGGCTCGTCGTCGTTGCGCCAGGCTGAGTGTTGGCTATCGGAATGGCTAGCAAAACACGCGCTCACGGTGAGGCGCGCCGTCGCGCGGCAGCAGGCCGCCGAGGTGGTGGACTGGCGCCGGTTCGGCTGCGCGCCCGCGTTCATGGGCTGCACCGGGTTCCCTGCGGATCTAAGACGCTGCAACCACCGATTGGGGATCCCGCAGCTTGCGTCCGCCTTTGCCGCGGCGTGCATTTCGTCCCGGCCGCGGTCGGCCGGGGGCAGTCAACGGCGCTACACGTCGATGATCTGGCCGGGTGCGCCGGCCGTTTGAAGGAGGCGGCGGATGTCGGCGCGGTCGCCGGTGACGACGTCGGCCCGCAGATCGGCGGCCGCCTGGGCGACGACGGCGTCAACGACGTCGCTGGTTGCGGCACGTCCCATGAGCTCGCCGGCGGCGTGTGCTTTCTGCTCGGTCAGGGGGATGATCTCGCATCCGCGCAGGAGCCGCCGGAGCGGGACCTGAGCGGGGGAGCGGCTAACCTGGGCGATCACGGGCGCGGGAACCACGGGAATGATCCCGGCTTCGAGCCGGACGCGGTGATCAGCCCACACGGCGCGGACGTTGCAGTCGGCGGCGACCAGGACGCCTGCGTCGTAGACGACCGCTGTCATGCGGTCTGGCGCTCGCCGGCTTGTCCGGCGCGGCGCCGCGCGGCGTCCAG
>DAHVAR010000105.1 GCA_027314515.1 Actinomycetota bacterium | reverse complement strand
CGGGCGGCCATCGAGTCTGCGCGGGAGGTTCCCGCCGCGAAGCCCGAGCGCTTGCTCCACGCTGTCTGAGCTAGCCGCCGTCAGCTTTGCTTGCCTTCCGCCTGCGTTCCTCGGCCGTGATCGCCGCCTAATATTCTCCGGTCACGGGGCTGCGCGCATGAGGCGGTAGTACACCTTGACCCGCGCGCTCTCACTGTGACGCTTCTGCTGGGCAACCTCGGCGGGTTACGCCGGCGCCGGTATAGCAGGCCGTAAACAAGCCGGAGGCTGCCACTGCCGACGTGGGCAGCCAGTTGCTCGCTTTCCGGTTCTGGCAATGGCGCATCGACCATAACTGCGGACGGTAGCCGGCGGCGCACCGGTACGACGGCCTCCTGCGAGTCATGTCGCTAAGCTGACTCAAATGCTGATGAGCGAGGGTCGTTGACCACCCCCAGCCAGCAGTCGGAACCTGGCGATGCCGACCGGGAGGTCGACGCGGTCGAAGCAGAGCTCTACCGGCTCGATCCAACTGGCGAAGTGGTCGCGACCGTCCTGCGAGACACTCTTGACGACCTGTACGACGGTCAGCACACCGGGAGATGGAGCTACGACCAGCTGCACAAGACTGAAAAGACCTACATGGGGACGCTGGTCGAGATCAACCTTCACCGCACCTTCGGCTTCGCCGACGGCGACGCAACTGACTACCGCATCGCCGACGTCGAAGTTGACTGCAAGTACTCGATGACTTACGGCGGCTGGGAACTGCCGCCAGAGGCAATCGACCATATCTGTCTCGTCGTCACCGCCAACGACGCCGCAAGCACGTGGACGGCCGGCCTGCTCCGAGTGCGCGAGTCATACCTGCGCGGCAAGCCGAACCGTGACGCCAAGCGGCAGCTGACCGCTGCCAGCCGTTCTCAGGTCCGGCCGCTATGGCCTGGCCATGGCCAGCTAGCAGAGAATCTGTTCCTGCACCTGGATCAGGGCACGCGAGATCTGATCTTCAGCGCCAAGGCAGCGCACGGGGCGCTTCACGGCCAGGCCAAGACCAATCAGTTGTTCCGCTCCGTTCAGCAGCGGATCATCCGCCGAGCCGAGCTGGCAACAGTGGCACAGCAGGACGACTTCATGAAGCGCGCCCGCGGTAACGGCGGGGCACGAACCCATCTGCGGCCCGAGGGAATCCTTGTCCTCGGTCACCAAGACAACGACCCGCTCGTCGCGGCAGCGCTGGGGCTTCCAGCTCCGAGAAAGGGCGAGCTTGTCTCTGCCAGGGTCGTGCCAGCGCGGGAAGGCCGCGATGACCCGGTCGCGATCATTGAGGGGCGCAGGTGGGCACTGGCAAGACCAGGGGATCCTGTGACACCAGCTCCGGTCATACCGAGGAGTTCACAAAAGAGCCGTCTGCCAGCGCTAAGCGAACGACAACGGCCCCAGGCCCTTCATCTGGACCGCCACCGCCGAGGACATCCTCGAGAAAGTCCGCCGCGGGCGCGTCGCCCCTAGGAAGTAGCAAGCCAATAGCGAGACACTGCACTAGCTATTCGGCAGCTACCGTGCTCGGCGCATCTGACAGCCCGTCACCCCAGCTGACAGCAGGGTCGCTGTTCAAGAACACGCAGTTCAAAGATGCCTGTTTCAAAGATGTGCAGTGTCGCTGGCGCCCGCCGCGCTGGCGCCCCGCATGGTGACCGGCCGTTCCCCGGCCTGGTCGCCGGTACCGCCCGCCGGCGACCGGCCACTGCGGATCGCGGGCACCACGAACGCGGCCAGGAAAGCGGCCAGCGTCATTGCTGCCGCGACCTCGAAAGCCCTTGCGTATCCGGCATCGAGGCCGGCCATGGCAGCGGCGGAGTGCCGCGCACCCGGCCCGGCCGGGCCAGCGCCACCGCCCGCGACGCCCCTCAGCAGTGCCTGCGTGCGGTCGGTGGCGATGGTGGCCAGCACCGCCAGTCCTAGTGAGCCGCCGACCTGGCGGGAGGTGTTCAGCACCCCGGAGGCCAGGCCAGCCTCCGCGAACGAGACCCCGGTGGTAGCTGCAGCGGCGAGCGGGGTGAACAGTAGCCCGAGAGCCAGCGAAATGAGGCAGCCTGGCCCGAACACGTGCTGCCAGTACAACCCCGCTGGGGTGATACGAGATAGCCAGGCGAAGCCGGCAGTCGCGAGGATCGTTCCCGCAAGCAGCAGCGGCCGGACGCCGACCCGCGGCAGGAGCCGGGCACTGACCTGGGCTCCGATGATGATGGTGACCGCCATGGGCAGGAACGCCATGCCCGCCCGCAGGGCGCTGTAGCCCAGGACGTTCTGCAGGTACAGCGACAAAAAGTACCACATCGCGAAGAACGCTGCCCCGACCAGGAACATCACGATGTTGGCGCCGGTCACCGAGCGGGAGCGGAACAGGCCGAACGGGACCAGCGGCATGCGCGCGAACCGCAGCTGGATGACCGCGAAGACCGCGAGCAGCACGGCCGCTATGGCGAGCAGGACGAGGGTCTGCGCCGAGGTCCAAGGGTGGGTCTGCGTGCCCACGATCGCGTAGACCAGCACTCCCAGCCCAAGCGTCACCGTGACGGCGCCGCCGATGTCCAGCCGCGGCGCGGGACCCCCGCGATCGGAGGCCCTGGACTCGGTGAGCCAGAGCACCCCGGCGATGACTCCGGCCACGCCGATCGGGATGTTAACGAACAGCACCCACCGCCAGGACAGCGCCGAGGTCAGCACTCCGCCGAGGATCGAGCCGGCCGCCCCGCCGGCTCCAGCGACGGCACTCCAGATACCGAGTGCCCACGCCCGCCGCTGCGGCGCGAACGTGGTCACGATGATCGTCAGGGTGGCCGGAGACAGCAGCGCACCGCCGATGCCCTGGACTGCCCTGGCGGCCGTGAGCCAGGTCGAGTCCTGCGCCACGGCCCCGGCCAGGCTCGCCAGCGTGAAGAGTCCGAGGCCGAACAGGAACACCCGGCGGCGGCCGAACAGGTCAGCGGCCCGGCCGCCGAGCAGCAGGAATCCCGCGAACGTCAGCACGTAAGCGTTGACCACCCATTGCAGGCCGGTTGGCGTGTAGTGCAGGTCGCGGCCGATTGACGGCAGCG
>DAHVAR010000102.1 GCA_027314515.1 Actinomycetota bacterium | reverse complement strand
CCCGGCCGCCGCGGCGGCCGGGAGCCCTCACGACTGTCAGCCTGGGCTACTCAGTCCACCACTCGTCGTCGCCGTCGGCCTGCTTGCCGTTGGCGGCGGCCTTGACGGCGCCGTCAGCCGGCGCGCCAGCCGAGTGCCGCGGGGACGCTGCCGCGGCCGGCACCGGCGCAGCCTCGACCGGGGCGGCCCCTGCGGTGACCGCCTTGGTGGTCGGCGAAACGACCGACGGCTGCGACGCGCTCGGCTTGAGCACGTCGGCCAGGCCCGGCATCGAACCGCCGAGCAGCTGGCTGATCTGGGCCAGGTGGGCGCCGACGCTTTCTTTCTGCTTGTTGAGCTCATCGACCTGGCGCTGTGCGACGCTGCGGATGCGCTCGGCCTCCGCCTTTGTGTCGGCCAGTAGCTGGTCGGCCTGGGACTTGGCCTGAGCGAGGATCGCGTCCGCGTTCTTCTTGGCGTTGCTGACCAGTTGCTGCGAATGCTGGTCAGCCTCGCGCCTGGTCTGCTCGGCCTGGATGCTCGCCTTGCTGGCTCGCTCCTCCGCGACCGCAGCTCGCTGCTCGGCCTCGGAGACCATCTTCTGGGTGGCTTCCTGAGCCTTGGCGAGCCGTTCTGTCTCCTGCCGCTCGGCCTCTTCCCGGCGCGAGGCTAGCTGCATCTCGAACTCAGCCTCGGCCTGAGCCCTGGCCGCTTCGCTGTCTTCGAAGGCCCGTTGTGCCTGGCTGCGCATCTCGTCGGCCTGGCGCTTGGCGGTGGTGAGAGTCTCGTCCCTGTCGCGCTTGGACGACGCCCGCATCTGCGCGACCTCGCGCTCCGCGGTCGTGCGCATCTTGGCCACCTCGCGCTCGTTCGCGGCGCGCTTCTCGGCGACCTCGTGGTCGGCAGTCGCACGGAGCTTGGCTACTTCACGCTCGGTGCTGGACGTCAGCTCGTCGGCCTCGCGGCCGGCCTTGGTCCTGATGGCCTCCGCCTCGCGCTCCGCCGAGGCCCGCTGGTCATCGGTCTCGCGCTTAGCGACCGCGCGGAGCTCGGCGGCCTCGTTCTCCGCCGAAGCCCGCGCTTCGGCCGCTTCGACCTTGGCGGCGGCGGTCAGTTCGTGCGCTGCGGACCGCGCTTCCGCGATGTGCTCGGCGGCCTGCTCCTCGGCGAGCCGGAACAACTGCTCGATCCGGGAGCCGAGGCCAGAAAGCGTGGGCTGTTCGATTTCCTGCATCTGGCGGTGCGCATCGGCAAGCTCCCGCTGGAGGGCCTGCGCCTGTTCCTGGTGCTTGCGCACCTCGAGTTCCCGGAGCTTCATGTGCTCGTTGACCTGGTGCGGATCGTAGCCGCGCATGACCCGGGCAAAATCGGGCAGCGGGGCGTCCTCGAAGAAGTTGCTGAGCTGAGCATCGATGTCGGGCTGCATGTCGCCTAATCCTGTGTAGACGGGAGGTTCGCGCACCGAAGCGATCGCCTGCCGGGTCCGATTGCCGGGACTCGGTTGCGCGTGCGGGGAGTGACCGCGCAAATGCCCGGCCGGGGCGAAGTTGCGTTCGTCCGGTGCCTCGCAGCGTACTCTCCTGACTGGCAGTTAGCGGTCTGTTCGCGACCGCTAGTGCAGGAGATGCTGTTTTTTGTTGATATGCAACTTAGGTATGGACAGGTCAGCCCATAAGAGCCGGGCAATATCAGTTGCTCTGGTTCGTTCCCGGCTGGTTCGGGCGGTCACCGGTGCGGCGCCTGGACTAGCTCGGTGAGCACTCCACCGACGTCGGCCGGATGCAGGAACGCGATCGACGCGCCCATGGAGCCGTGCCTCGGCCGCTCGTCGATCAGCCGCACGCCAGTTGCGCCGATCGCGGCCAGTGCCGTTGTGATATCCGCCACCCCGTACCCCACGTGATGGACGCCCTCGCCGCGTCGCGCCAGGAACCTGCCGACCGGCGTATCGGGACGCAGCGGCTCGAGCAACTGGACGTACGAAGCACCTGCGGGACTATCGGTGACGTGCAGCATCGCCTCGCGCACGCCCTGGCTCTCGTTTACCTCCATGCTGGCTACCGTGAGCCCGAAGGCTGACTGGTAGAAGGCGATCTTCGCCTCCAGGTCCTGGCAGGCGATCCCGACGTGATCGATTCTGGTCAGCACAGCTTCAGCACCTCCGGGCGCTCGGTCAGTGACCGGTATCGTTTCAGCTATGCGAGAGGCTGTAATCGTAGGCGGGGCCCGAACCCCCATTGGCCGCCTGCTCGGGTCACTGGGCGGGTTCAGCGGAGCCCAGCTAGGCGGGCTCGCAATCAAGGCGGCGCTGGAGCGCGCCGGCTTGCCCGGCGACCGTGTCGAGTACGTCATCATGGGTCAGGTTCTGCAGGCCGGGGAGGGACAGATCCCTGCCCGTCAGGCCGCGGTGGCGGCCGGCATCCCGATGTCCGTGCCGGCCCTGTCCGTTAACAAGGTCTGCTTGTCCGGCCTGGACGCCATCGCGCTCGCCGCCCAGCTCATCAGGGCCGGCGAGTTCGACGTGATCGTGGCCGGCGGCATGGAGTCCATGTCGCAGGCGCCGCACTTGCTCAAGGGCTCGCGGCGGGGGGTCAAGTACGGCGACACGTCGCTGGCTGACTCGATGGCACTCGACGGGCTGACTGATGCGTTCGACCAGGTGTCGATGGGGGAGTCGACCGAGCGGCACAACGGCAGGCTCGGCATCTCCCGGCAGGACCAGGACGCGTTCGCTGCCCGGTCGCACCAGCTGGCGGCCAAGGCGATCAAGGACGGCGTGCTGGCCGAGGAGATCGTTCCGGTAGCCATCCCGCAGCGCCGGGGCGAGCCGGAACTCGTCACGACCGACGAGGGCGTGCGTGCCGGAACGACGGTCGAGTCACTCGCCGGGCTCAAGCCCGCGTTCGCTGCCGACGGCACCATCACTGCCGGGACAGCTTCCCAGATCAGTGATGGCGCCTGCGCTGTCGTGCTGATGTCGGCAGAGGCGGCCGCAGCGGCGGGGGCGACGGTACTGGCCGAGGTCGGCGCGCACGGCGTTGTGGCTGGCCCGGACAACTCCCTGCACTCGCAGCCCTCCAGGGCGATCCTTCGCGCGCTGGCAAAGGCTGGCAAGCAGGTGGCAGACCTTGACCTGATCGAGATCAACGAGGCGTTTGCCGCAGTCGCCATCCAATCCATGCGTGACCTCGGCGTCGATCCCGACCGGGTCAACGTCAACGGCGGCGCCATCGCCATCGGCCACCCGCTTGGCGCATCCGGCGCGCGGATCGCCCTGCATCTGATCTGCGAACTGCGACGCCGTGGTGGCGGGCTCGGGGTCGCCGCCCTGTGCGGCGGTGGCGGGCAGGGCGACGCGCTGCTGTTCCGGGTGCCAGCCGTCACCCGCGGCTAGGCAGCGGCCCCGTGGTCAGTCGGCCCCGTGAGCAGGCGGCCCCGTGGTCAGGCGGCCCCGTGAGTAGGCAACCCCGTGGTCAAGAGGCCTGGTGGCCCCGCAGGCCCTCGGTCAGGCGCTCCCGTGCCTGACCGGGTCGTGGCGAGGGCGACCCAGCACCTGGGCAGCAGGGGTGCGGCGGCCGATCCGGAAGCGTTGATCGCCGCCGCCAGGGCGGGCAGCCCGCGTGCTCTCGCCCGCCTACTGTCGCTTGTGGAGAACGGGTCAGCGGAACTTCGGCGGCTGCTGGCGATCATCGCGCCGATGACAGGGCACGCTCACATCGTCGGCCTGACGGGCGCTCCCGGCGTCGGCAAGTCGACCGTGACCGGCGCTCTCGTTCGCCACTACCGCACCGAGGGCCTGCGCGTCGGCGTGCTAGCGGTCGACCCGTCGTCGCCGTTCAGCGGCGGCGCTTTGCTGGGCGACCGGATCCGGATGCAGGATCACGCGACAGACGACGGCGTCTTCATCCGGTCGATGGCGAGCCGCGGACATCTGGGCGGGCTGTCGGAGGCCACTCCGCAGGCGCTGCGGATCCTGGACGCCGCGGGTTTCGACGTAGCCCTCATCGAGACCGTCGGCGTCGGCCAGGCCGAGGTCGAGATCGCCTCCCTGGCCGATAGCGTCCTCGTCGTCGTGGCGCCCGGCCTCGGCGACTCCATCCAGGCGGCCAAGGCCGGCATCCTCGAGATCGCGGATGTCTTCGTGGTGAACAAGAGTGACCGGCCCGGAGCGCACGAGGCAGTCAGGGACCTGCGCACCATGCTGGCGATGGCGTCTTACGGCGAGCGCGGCTGGAAACCGCCGATTGTCAGCACGACTGCGGCAACCGGGGACGGGATCGGGGACCTGGCGGCGGCGATCGACTCGCACCGCCGCTGGCTGGCCGGCAACGGGTCACTCGCCGAGCGCCGGCTGTCCAGGGCGCGCGAGGAGATCGCGGCCATCGCGCTGACCGAGCTGCGCCGCCGGACGGGCGGCCTGCCCGGCGAGTCCCGGCTGGATGAGCTGGCTGGCCGGGTCACGGCGGGCGAACTCGATCCGTACACCGCCGCCGACGAGCTCATCTCCGGATGACAGCGGATGCGGCCCGGCTCCGGCGGCAGCCCGTCGCGCAGGTCGAAGGGGGCGCAGGTCGGCGAGACCGTGATCAAGAGCGAGGCCCGCGATCAGTAGCCGCGCTTGACTCCGCGCACCCGCGCGGCCGGGTCTGGCGACCGGCTCTCGGCTGCCGATCGCGGCGCCTGGTCACCGGTCGCGGGCGCCTGGCCACCGGTCGCGGCCGCCTGGTCACCGGTCGCGGCTGCCTGGTCACGGGTGGCGGCTGTCTGGTCACCGGTCGCGGCTGCCTGGTCGCGGGCGGCGGCTGCCTGGCCACAGGTCGCGGGTGGCGCTACCTGGCCGCGGGCAGTTGCGGGCTCCTCCGTCCCATCCACCGCCAGCCTGGCGGCCCCGAGGACTGACTCGCTGTGCAACCGGGCGGCATAGGCCTTCTTTCCGCCGCGCGCCCCGAACAGCCGCTTGGTGATCAAGAGGTACAGCACCAGCGCGACGTTGACCGCGAGGAGCGCTAGCGCGGCAAGCGTGACCTTCCTGGTCAGGTCGTAGATCTCCAGCGGCAGCCCGAGCGATGTCGCGATCATCGCGAAGTACTCACCCCAGCGCCGGGCCAGCCACAGGCCAGTGCCCTCGACCACTTCGAGCACCGCGTATCCGGCAGCTCCGGCGGCGAGCAGTGTCAGCGAGCCATTGCTCAAGGTCAGCGCGTGCTGCAGCAGGCCGACCAGCTTGGAGTGGTCGATGTTGAAGCCGAGCTGACGGAACAGGCCCCGCACGATCGGCAGGCCGCGATCGAAGGCTCGTTCGACCGAGCTCCGCGAGTATCTGTACCGCCACAGCGCGACGGCAGCCACTGCGAAGATGAGCGCACGCAGGAACCGCTCAAGCGCGAACAGCCGCAGGATGAACTTGCTCCGGATTTCCCTGCCTCGAGGGACGACCGGCGCACTGCGCGCCGGGCCGGACAGATCGGGCTTGCCCGGCACGAAAGCTCCGCACCGCAGGCAGCGCCAGGCTTCGCCGTCAGCTAGCTGTGCGTGCAGCCGGACCCGCAACTCCGGCTCGGCCGGGGCGAACGTGATGTGGCCGTACCGGCCGCAGCCGAGCAGGCTCCAGTCCACGCCGCCAGCCTATGCGCTGACCAAGATCCCGTCGGTGAGCACCAGGACCTCGTCGCAGGCCAGTTCGAGGGCCGTGCCATCGCAGCCGGCCACCAGGATCGCGCTGTCCCTGCCGAGGTCGCGAACCGCTGCGGTCAGCGCCGCCGCGTCGCGTGATTGGAGCCCGTCCAGCAGGCCGTCAAGCAGGATCAGTTCGGGCTGATGGACGGCGGCCGCAGCGAGCCGCGCCCGCCGGGCGACCGCGTCCGGTGCAGCCCGGAGCGGGACCTCAGCCCACGGCATCAGAGCGAGCCGGTCCAGGACGGCCGCAGCCAGCGCGCTGCGGTCGGGCCGGCCAGGACCGGCGAGCCGGGCAGCGTGCTCGACCAGGCCGCGGATGCGCATCGCGGGAAGCGGCCTGGCAGCTCGCCGCGCTACCCCGACCCGCCGCCGTACGGCTGACCGGCCGCGGCCGGTCGCCATGTCATGGCCGAGTACCCGAAGCTCGCCATAGGCCGGCCTGGCCAGGCCGGCCAGCACGTCGATGATCGCCGTGGCCTGCGCCGGCTGGCCGATCTGGATGCCGAGGGTGGCTCCGCCGTGCTCCGGCTGACTAAGCCGGAAGCTGGCCGCGCGAATGGCCCAGCCCCGGCCGCGCCGCACGCCGATTCCGGCGGCGAGCACCGGATCGGCGTGCCTGACCACATGGCCGGATGGCAAGGATTCCCCCGGAAATCACAATCAGTAGATCCCCCGCAGGCAATGTAACGATCTGTAATTGACAACGTCCATGTACGCGCCGGCTGGCCCGACTGGTATTAGTCGGCCGACGACCGAATGCCGGGCAAGCCGGGCAGCAGCGGTGCTGCAGGGTACGTTGTGGCTGTGCCAAAGCCGCTGGACCTGCCCTTCGACCCGATCGCCCGCGCTGCGCAGACCTGGGAAGCCCGGTTCGGCGATGCGAAGGCCATGGCTGCCGTCACGGCGATCATGCGCGTTCAGCAGATCCTGCTCGCGCAGCTCGACGCGTTGCTTCGCCCGCATGGCCTGACCTTTGCCCGGTACGAGGCGCTTGTCCTGCTCAGCTTCAGCCGGGATGGCGCGCTGCCCATGCGATTGATCGGGGAGCGGCTGATGGTGCATCCCACCAGCGTGACCAACACGATCGACCGGCTAGAGCAGCAGAAGCTGGTCGTGCGGCGGCCCAATCCCCGCGACGGCCGGGGCACGCTGGCGGAGATAACGGAGGACGGCCGGGCCGTCATGCAGCGGGCTACCGATGACCTGATGAAGGCCGAGTTCGGGATGGGCGGCTTCAGCCCTCAGCAGCTTGAGGACATGTTCGGCCTGCTGCGCGGCCTGCGGGTGGCGGCGGGCGACTTCAAGGACAGTTAGCCGTCAGCCGCTGCGCGGTCAGGCAGCCGCTGCGCGGTCAGGCAGCCGCCACCCGGGCCGCCGGCGCTGCATCCGGTCACCCGGCGATCGGCGCCGCTGCCCAGGTGCTGCCCCCGTCGGTGGTGACGTAGATCTCGCCGAGGCTGGCATTGGCCGGGACTGCGACGCCCTGCGTGGCGGTGGTCATGCCGATATAGCGGAAACCGCCTGCCGGGCCACCGGTGCGCGATCCTGCACCGGTTGCTCCGCCGCTAGTGAAGGTAGCTGCCTGCCAGGTCCTGCCGCCGTTCGCCGAGTACTCGATGCCCTTGGTCGTCGCCAGGACCGTCCCGCTGTTAGCGGCTGATTTCCCGGCCGCGGCCAGCGATGTGACGCTGCCGTGCACGGTCAGGCTGGCGGCTTGCCGCCAGCTCGGTCCGTTCGCCGAGGTATACACGGTCACCCTAGTCCGGCCGCCGGCCCCCTGGCTGTCGCAGGCGAGCAGCAGATCCGGCCCGGCGGCGAGCTGCGCCCCGAGGTTCTGCGCTCCGCCACCGGTCGTGCCAGGACTCTGGCTGCCGACGGTGGCGCCCGGCGAGCCGGAGCCCTGAGCGCCCGGATTCTGGGCCTGGCTGGTGATATCTGCCGGACCCGGCTTGCAGGGCGCCTGGCCGACCGCCTGCCAGGCACCGCCTGCAGTCGATCCGCTCAGCACTGCCCCGGACGGGGTGAGCAGGTAGCCCGTCGTGCCGCCGGAGATCACCAGCAGCGGCGGAGCTGGCGATGCCATGGACTGGTAGGCGGCCGGGACGCTGACAGGTTGCCAGGTCGTGCTGCCTGCGACCGACGTCTGGAGCGAGAAGCTGGTGCAGCCAGTGGGGTAAGAAAGCCCGTTCCCGGTGCAGGTGCCGAACACCGCGAACGCACGGTTGGCCACCGCCTCCACGTCGATGACCTGCTGGCCGGCGGTATTTTCCCGCGTCCACGGCCAGCCGCCGTGACTGGTCTCGTACAGTCCGGGGCCGTAGGCCCAGCCGTCGGACAGGTTCGCGAACCGAAGCTGGCTGACGCCGGCGATGCTGGGCGGGCCGGGCGCTACTGGCGCGCTGACGCCGTACCAGCTCTGCCCGTAGTTCTTGGTGCCAGCCAGGGACGTGCAGTCGGACGTTGCGCACGGCGGCCCGGCCTGGCCGATGACCGCGCCGACCACCCCGCCCTGCCCGTTGCCGACGAAGGTGACAGATGTCGGCTGGAAGTGCGGGGGCGGCACGGTCCTCGAGTTGCTGAGCGTCGTGCGCTGCTGCATCTGGGTGGCCTTCTGCGACTGCGGCGCCGAGCTCAGGCTGCGGTGGCCGAGGGTCGGCCGCACCGCGGGTGAACCGGGCCGGACCGCGACCGGCCGGTGCTGCTGGCCCGGCTGGCGCCCGCCGGCGATCAGCTGCGGGGCGGTTGCGACGGCGGCCAGCACCACCGCACAGCCAGCCGCGGCGAACACGGCTTGCCGGGTCTTGCGCTGCCTGGCGCGGTGCCGGATCCGGTCCAGTGATCCCGGCGGCGGGCTGAGCGGCGTCACCTCGCTCGCCAGCCAGTCGTCAACCTGATCGCGGGGATTAGTCACGTGGTTCTCCGATGGCCGCCTTCAGCCGGGCCCTGGCGTTAAACAGGTCGGCCTTGATCGTCCCCTCCGGACGGCCCAGCATCGCCGCCACTTCCCTCAGCCCGAAGCCGGCGTAGTAGTGCAGCAGGAAGGGGCTGCGCAGCCGTTCGGGCAGCGCCTGGATAAGGGCCCGGACGTCGACATCCTGAGCGGGATGATAAACGGGGTCGGCCGGCCCCGCTGCGGTCATGACCCTGATCGCGTTCCGCTCCCGCCCGGTCTTGCGCCAGTGGTCCCTGACCAGGTTGGTAGCGATCATGTACAGGTAGCTCTGCGGATTGTCCAGCCCGGACCAGCGCGACAGCAGCCGGGTGAACGCCTCGGAGGCGATCTCGTGCGCGGTCTCGTCGTCGTCGACGAGCCTGCGGGTCCAGCCGGCTAGCCGCGGATAGCAGGCGTTGAAGAACTCTTCGACTGCCCGCTGGTCCGACGTGCGGAGCCTCGCCACCGTGCTCCTCTGGTTAGCCGGGCTCCGGTGCTCGCCTGTGCGCGTCAGCCCCGTCGGCCACGTTAGCTGAAATGGCGCCGAATCTTCCAGGGGCGCGGCGCGCGGACGGAGCATGGTACAGCCTGTACCGGTTACTCCGTCATGCATAGATTTACCACTTTCTACCTTTGCCGGGACGCGACCTCGCGGCTTCCCGTGCGGGTGCCGGGCAATACCTAAGACGACGAACTTCCCGGATGGTTGCCGAAGGCCGCGGCGGGCCGGCGAAGTGTCCGCGCCCTTCTGGCCGGCCGCGCCAGTGGGTAGACTCGTGGTAGATAGTTGGACGTCCTACTACTTTGGCGTTGCGGGGTGCTGGATGGGCGACGGACAGGGCACGGCCGCCGGGCAGGGCACGGCCGCCGGGCAGGTCCCAGCGGGCCGCGGCGGCCAGGATCCCGGCCGGGAGCGCTGGCAGCGGCGGTACGACGCGTCACGCAAGCGGAACGCCGACTTCACCACGTTGTCCGGAATCGAAGTGGATCCGGTCTACGGACCGCCACCGGGCTCGGTGACGCCGGGCTTCGAGCGCATCGGCTGGCCGGGGGAATACCCCTTCACTCGCGGGCTGTATCCCGGTGGTTATCGCGGCCGGACATGGACTATCAGGCAGTTCTCCGGATTCGGGAACGCAGTCCAGACCAACGAGCGATACAAGATGCTGCTGCAGGCTGGCGGGGGCGGGCTGTCCGTGGCATTCGACATGCCGACGCTGATGGGCCGCGACTCCGACGACCCGCGCTCGGTCGGCGAGGTCGGGCATTGCGGCGTCGCGATCGACTCGGCGGCTGACATGGACACGCTGTTCGACGGCATCCCGCTGGCCGACATCACCACGTCCATGACGATCAGCGGGCCGGCGGTGCCGGTCTTCTGCATGTACCTGGCGGCAGCGGAACGACAGGGCGCCGACATCAGCAAGCTGAACGGAACCCTGCAGACCGACATCTTCAAGGAGTACATCGCGCAGAAGGAGTGGCTGTTTCCGCCGCAGCCGCACCTCCGGCTCATCGGCGACCTGATGGAGTACTGCGCGCGGCACATCCCGGACTATAAGCCGCTGTCGGTGTCGGGCTACCACATCAGGGAGGCGGGCTCGACCGCCGCGCAGGAACTGGCATTCACGCTCGCCGACGGGTTCGGATACGTCGAACTCGGGCTGTCGCGCGGGCTCGACATCGAGGCTTTTGCGCCCGGCCTGTCATTCTTCTTCGACGCCCACATCGACTTTTTCGAGGAAATCGCCAAGTTCCGGGCGGCGCGGCGGATCTGGGCGCGCTGGCTCAGGGATGTCTACGGGGCGAAGACCGAGCGCACGCAATGGCTGCGCTTCCACACGCAGACGGCCGGCGTGTCGCTGACCGCGCAGCAGCCCGACAACAACGTGGTGCGCACAGCGATCGAAGCGCTGGCCGCCGTCCTGGGCGGGACGAACTCGCTGCACACCAACGCGCTCGACGAGGTACTCGCGCTGCCCAGTGAGAAGGCGGCCGAGATCGCGCTGCGCACCCAGCAGGTGATCATGGAGGAAACCGGCGTCGTCAACGTCGCCGACCCGCTGGGCGGTTCCTGGTACCTGGAGGCGCTGACTGACGAGCTCGAGGCGCAGGCCGAGGAGATCTTTGCCCGGATCAGGGCGATGAGCCCGGACCAGACCATGACCGGCGGCATCCTGCGCGGCATCGAGGACGGCTGGTTCATGGCGGAGATTGCCGAGGCGTCCTTCAGCTACCAGCAGAAGCTCGAGAAGGGCGACAAGCGCGTGGTGGGCGTCAACTGCCTGACCGAGACCGTGGAGAAGCCCATCGAGATCCTGCGAGTCAGCCACGAGGTGGAACTCGAGCAGGCTCGGGCGTTGCGACAGCGGCGGCAGCAGCGGGACCAGGCAGCAGTTGATGCGGCCCTGACCGGCTTGCTTGATGCGGCGCGGTCCGGCGCGAACATGGTCCCGCCGATGATCGCCGCGGCCAGGGCCGAGGCCACGCTGGGAGAGATCTGCGGGACGCTGCGTGCGGAGTGGGGCAGTTACTTCGAGGCCCCGGCGTTCTGACCCCCGGCGCGGGGGTGAGTCCGAGCGGGCGGAGGCAGCCCGGCGGTCGCGGGGCGCGGGGCGCGGGGCGCGGGGCGCGGGGCGCGGGGATAGTCCCCGGTTCGATCTCCGGTGGCTGACCGGGTCGCTGGCGGGTGGCTGACCGCTAGCCCGCGGACTCGGTGGCCCGGCATGGTAACTCCCCGGCTGAGTTGCTCGTCGCGATACGGCAGGATGGAGTCATGAAGCAGCCGCGGGACTTTTCTCTCCATGGCGCCGTCGACTTGGGTGCGCGCCAGGCGGCCGCGCAGCGCAGGCAGCGCGCCGCGGAGCAGGGCAATGCTAACTCCGACCAGCCGGGCGGGCAGTCCGGCTTCATCATCGACGTCACCGACGAGTCCTTCAATACCGATGTCGTGCTCCGCTCGCAAACGGTGCCGGTGGTACTCGACCTGTGGGCGGACTGGTGCGGGCCGTGCAAGCAACTGGGGCCGATTCTGGAGAAGATCGCCACCGAGGCCAACGGCGCTTTCGTGCTCGCCCGAGTGGACGTGGACGCCAATCCTCAGCTCAGCGCGGCGTTGCAGGTCCAGAGCATTCCCATGGTGGTGGCGGTCATCGGCGGGCAGGTCGCCGACGGATTCCTGGGTGCCATGCCCGAGTCGCAGGTCAGGCAGTGGCTCGGCCAGGTCATGCAGGTGGCCGATCAGCTCGGGATGAAGCCCGGTGCCGCCGGGGTCGCAGCCGGTGATGAGGGTAACGCTCAGGTCGCTGAGCAGCGGCCCGGCGCCTTCGGCGAGCTTGGCGGTGACATCTACGCCGAGGCGCAGCAGGCGATGGAGCGCGGCGACCTGAATGCGGCGGAGGCGGCGTTCGAGAAGGCACTTGCTGCCAGCCCGGATGACCCGGTGGCGACGATGGGCCTTCGCCAGGTCGGCCTGATCCGCCGGGTGGAAGGCTACGATCAGGCGGCAGCCAGGCACGCCGCTGCCAGCCATCCTGATGACGCCGCCGCGCAGGCCAGGGTCGCCGATATCGACTTGGCGATGGGCCGGATCGAGGAGAGCTTCGACCGGCTGCTCGCGACCATCAAGCGCACCTCGGGCGAGGAACGGGACAAGGCGCGCAAGCACCTGGTCAGCCTGTTCGAGATCTTCCCGCCGAAGGACCCGAGGGTCAGCAGGGCCCGCACCGCGTTGTCCAAGCTGCTGTTCTAGGCATGGCAGCGCAGCCGCGGCCGGTGGCGTCAGCCGGACCCGGCCAGCTGCTCGAGTGCAGGAAGCGCCGCCTCGAGCGCCGTTAGCTGGTCTGCCGTCAGCGTCATCAGGATGTCGGTCAGCGTGCTGGTCGCCTCCTCGCGAATTCGCCCGAGCACATCGTTACCGCTGTCGGTGACGGTGACGAGGTAGGCACGGGCATCCTCCGGGGCGGGCTTGCGCACCAGGTAGCCGCGGTCCTCCAGCACGCTCACCAGACGGGTCAGCGTCGATGGTGCAATTCGCTCGGCTGCTGCCAGGTCGCCGAGGCGGACTGGTCCGCTCTTGCCCACGCATGACAGCGTTGACAACTGGCTCGGCGTCAGCCCTGCCAGATCGTGCTTGCGCAGTCGGCGCGACAGCCGGAGGACGGCAACGCGCAGCCTGGCCGCGTCAATCGCACGCTGGCCCGCTGCGACCGGGGTGCCTGACTCGGCGGCACTGGCCGCCACGGTGCTGGCCGCCACGGTGCTGGCCGGCGGCCCCGTTGCGGTTGCCGCCACGGTGCTGGCCGGCGCCGGGCTGTGCGGCGCTGCGATTCCCGGCACCGTGGCTGGCACGGCGCCGCTAGTCAATCCAGAGGACACCCTTGCAGGGTACGTCCGCACCCGGCCGTCGTTGTCCATACCCGGCCGCTTTTGCTGCTTGCCATCAGGTCCGGGGGTGGAGACTGTCAGGCTGCTGGAGCATTATGAGGCTATGGAGGAGCAGTCCCTCAGCGGTCGCCTGCTGGCGGCAACCCCGCGGCTGGGCGATCCTAACTTCCGCCGGACCGTCGTCCTCATCGTGGAGGACTATGTCGATGAGGGCACACTCGGCGTCATCCTGAACCGGCCAACCGAGATATCGCTTGACCAGGTACTCGAGCCCTGGACCGCGCTGGCGTCCGGCCCGCAGGTGGTCTTCCGCGGCGGCCCGATCTCACCGAATAGCGCGCTGGCGCTTGCGCTCGCGCACGGCAGCGATGAGCCGGTGGGATGGCGGTCGCTGGACGGTACGCCCATGATGTCCAGGATCGGGCTGATTGATCTCGGCGCGCCGCCGGAGTTGCTTGCCGGCGGTATCACCTCGATGCGGGTATTCGCCGGGTACGCGGGCTGGGGGGTGGGCCAGTTGCGCGCGGAGATCGAGGAGGGCGCGTGGTTCGTGCTGCCGGGGGACCCTGCTGACGCCTTCGCGGCCGATCCAGGCCGGCTGTGGCAGGCCGTACTGCGGCGTCAGGGCGGCGGCCTGGCCCTGGTCGCGACCTTCCCGGATGATCCCGAGCTGAACTAGCCAGGCCGAGCCGCCCTGGTCATCGGTGATCGCTGCGGCTGCCGGCCAGGTAGGCTTTGATGCCGTGGATACCGAAGTCATGCCTGGAACTGATATCCGCCAGGACGCCGACGTCCGCCCGGACCTTTCGTTCGGCGACGGCGATCACGAGCGGTTCTCGCATTATGTCGACAAGGACAAGATCGTCGACAGCGCTGTCAACGGCACGCCGGTGATAGCGCTCTGCGGCAAGGTCTGGGTGCCGAGCCGGGATCCGAAGAAGTTTCCGGTCTGCCCGGATTGCCAGCGCATCTACGAGTCGCTGCCCGAGGGAGATTAGGCCTGAGCTAGCTCGGCTGCCGGTCCTGGCTTACCGGGCCGCTGACCAGCGTGATGCCCGCCGCGCGCATCGAGTCGATCGCGGCTGCCGTGCTTGCTTCGGCGACTCCCGCGGTTAGCCAGAGCAGTACCCCCGTTGCGAAGCCGGCCGCCGCGGCGTCAGCAGCCGTGGCGCGGACGCAGTAGTCGGTGGCAATCCCCGCGACGTGGACCTCGCTCACGCGGCGCTTACTCAGCCAGCTCAGCAGCGTCTCCCCGGTGCGGCTGCTGCCCTCGAATCCGCTGTATGCGGCGGCATACTCACCTTTGCGGAAGATCTCCTCGAACTGCGTGACGTTCAGGTCTGGGTGGAACTGTGCCCCTTCGCTGCCCGCCACGCAATGCGGCGGCCAGCTCGTGGCGTAATCGGGGTCAGCCGCGAAGTGAGCGCCAGGATCGGCGTGGAAGTCCTGGGTTGCCAGCACATGGTCGTACTGCTCACGATCCGGCCCGGCGAGGTACGTGGTGATAGCGCTGGCGACAGCGGCACCGCCGGCCACGGCTAGCGATCCGCCTTCGCAGAAGTCGTTCTGTACGTCGATGATCAGCAAGGCTCGCACGGATTGAGCGTAGCGTCAGCTCACGTCGGCCGGCGTACCTGAGGTGATCCGGACTAGCTCATCGAAGGTGGTGGGGAAGACCGTGTGCACGTGCCCGGCCGCGGCCCAGACGGTGTCATAGGACCGCAGGGCAACGTCGACCAGGGTGCGTACCGGTTTCGGATGCCCGATGGGCGCCACGCCGCCGATGCGCTGTCCGGTGCTGGCGTACACGAAGTCCGGATCCGCTCGGCGGATCTTCGCCACGCCGAGTTCCGCGGCCACCTTTGCCGTATCGACCCGGTGCGCGCCGCTGGTCAGCACGAGCAGCGGTTCGCCGTCAGCGCTGAACAGCAGGCTGTTGGCGATGGCTCCGACCTCACAGCCGAGCTGCGCTGCCGCGGTCGCCGCAGTCGGCGCGGGCTGGGCGAGCTCACGCACCCGGCCCCCGACGCCAAGAGCGGCTAGCTGACCGGCAACGTACTCCGCTGTCTTGTGCATAGGGGGAGTCTGGCAGCCGGACGCGGCCGGCTGCCACCGGGTTAGCCGCCCGTGGTGCGCGCCGGGCCGCGATCACTCGCCGTTCGGCTGGAAGATTGTCGGGATCGCCGGGTAGCCGCGCGACAGCTGGCGAGCATGCGCTGGCAGTTCGCCGACTGCGGCACGATGCCGGGCCCTGGCAGCGGAAAGCGGCTCTCGCTCTAGCACATCGCCGCTGCGGACGAGCAATTGCATCAGCGGTCTGCCCCCGTTCCCGCCGTGCGGTTCGGCATCGGTCACGAGCTCGGCGGCGGCTGATCCGGCCCCGTCGAGCTGGCGCACCGCCCACTTCCGGCCGCCGCGGGAGGGCTTGCCGACCGAGCGCTTAGCCACCGGGCGCAGCGGGCCGCAACCGCTGTCCGCGCGGGCGACCAGTTTGTAGACAAACGCAGCGGTCGGCGCGCCAGAGCCCGTCACCAGGGAAGTGCCCACGCCGTAGCCATCGACCGGCTCCGCGGCCAGTGCCGCGATGGAAAACTCGTCTAGGTCGCCGGTGAGGATGATCCTGGTCGTGCGGGCGCCCAGCGAGTCGAGCTGGGCGCGAGCCTGACGGGCGACGGCTGCCAGGTCGCCGCTGTCGATGCGGATCGCGCCGAGCTCTGGGCCGGCTAGCTCGACTGCGGCGGCGATCGCGTCGGCCACGTCGTAGGTGTCGACAAGCAGCGTCGTGCCGGAGCCGAGCGCGTCCAGCTGAGCGGAGAAGGCATTCTTCTCCCCGTCGTACAGCAGGGTGAACGCGTGGGCGCTGGTACCGCTGGTCGGCACGCCGTACTGGAAGCCGGCCCGCAGATTGGACGTCGTGGCGAAGCCGGCGATGTGGGCAGCGCGCGCGGCGGCAATCGCGGCTTGCTCGTGAGTGCGGCGCGACCCCATCTCGACCAGCGGGCGCCCGTGCGCGGCCTCGACCATCCGGGAGGCGGCTGACGCGATCGCGCAGTCATGGTTGAAGATTGATAGCACGATCGTCTCCAGGACGACGGCTTCGGCGAAGGTACCCTCGACGACCAGGATCGGCGAGCCAGGGAAATAACAATCGCCCTCGGCGTAGCCCCAGATGCTGCCGCTGAAGCGGTAATTCCGCAGGAATTCGAGCGTCGGCCCGTCGGCGATCTGCGCGCGCTCCAGGAATTCCAGCTCGCGTTCACCGAACCTGAACCGCTCAAGTGCGTCCAGCAGCCGGCCGGTACCTGCTACCACGCCGTAGCGGCGGCCGTTCGGCAGGTGCCTGGCGAACATCTCGAATACCGCACGCCGGTCTGCGGTACCGCTGCGCAGCGCGGCCCGTACCATGGTCAGCTCGTAATGATCGGTCAGTAGCGCGGTGCCGGCCACGTCGCTGCCGCCTGCCAGGTCGGGGTCCATCAGGGCAGCCTACGATGTGGCGGCGCCGCGGGAGTAGTCATCGCAGCACGGTGCAAGACACCCCACAGCGGCGCAGCTGCACTGCAGTCCCGCGCATCCGGAGAAGTCCGGCTACCTGGGCCGCGACTGTGCAGAAGCGGTAGTTGACGTCCTGCCAGTTGTACCGGACCGTCATGATGCCGAGGCTGGCATGGTCGTTGTCCCGATGACTATCGTCCCAGCGCTGCTCCGGCGGGTGCGTGGCTCGCCCGTCTAGTTCCACCGCAAGCTGCGCGTCCTCGTAGAGGTTATCCACGTACCGGATATGGCCTGCGGTGACGATCTTCGCCTGCCGCCGCGCGGCCGGCAGGCCGTGCGCGCGCTCGACCTTCCTGACGTAGCGCAGCTCGAGATTCGACTGCGCGCCATCGGCGACGTCGGCGAGCGCGATCATCAGTTCCGCCCGTCTCTTGGCCCGCGGGCGTGCCTGCAGGGCCGACCGCAACCTGGCTGGTGTCGTCAGCCGTCGCCCGACTGCCCGGCAGAGCCAGTCGAAGGCATCGTCGAAGCTCGGAGCTACCTGAGCCAGGTCAAGAACGGTGTCCTCGATGCGCGTGCGGGGCGGCAGCAACGCCGGGTGCCGTGACTGGTCAAGGCGGTGCGAGTAGTGGACCACCGCTCCGGAAATCGGCCGGATGCGCTGGTTGCGAGGCACTGTCACGTGGATGAGCCGCACGGGCCGGGGTGCGAGGCCGTAGAGTTCGGCGGCCGTCGAGAAGCTGAGCGCGGCGAATGGGCCGGCCCGGAGCACGACTGCCCACAGCAGGGCCATCCGGTCCGGGCGGCCGGTGAACGTCGCGTAGACGCCCTGCTGGAGGCGTTGCCAGCGAAGGTAACGGAGCTTGTTGTCGACGACGGCGGCCGGCGTGCCGAGTGCGAGGACCTGCTGCCGCGAGATGACTCCCGACTGGGTGGCAAGTATCTCGGCTAATGCTCCAGATGCGTTAATCGTCACGCCGGCAAGGCTGCCGCAACCAGCGTGGCAGCTGCCGCTAGCCGGGCTGCCCTGTGGATAACCGTCTGCTGAGGGCAAGGCAATCGATTCCCGCATGGCATTTTCAGCGCCATCCGCTGAAAATGCCATGCGGGAGCACAGCCCACCCAGCCGCCGCGGCGGAATCTGCTGGATTGACGGTAATGTCCCTGCGTTCGCGCGGGGCGCGGGTGGAACACTAGCTTCGAAGGAGTGGGAAACTGGGTTACCTGGGGAGGTGACGGTAAGTGGGCGTCGCGCCAATCGAGGTTGAGCAGCGGGCGACAGGCGAGGATGCGGCTCTGGACGCACCCTGGGTCACTATCGTCTGGAACGACCCGGTCAACCTCATGAAATACGTGACCTACGTGTTCCAGCGGGTCTTCGGCTATCCCAAGCCGAAGGCAGAGAAGCTGATGCTGGACGTGCACCACAAGGGCAGGGCGGTGGTGTCCTCGGGGAACCGCGAGGCGATGGAGCGGGATGCCGAGACCCTGCACGGCTACGGCCTCTGGGCAACTGTGAGCCACGACTCATGAGCTGGGACGACGACCGGCTATCCGGGCAGGATGAGGAAGGCCTCGAGGCCGCTGCGTCATTCCGGCCGGTTCCAGGCGGAGCCGCTGCCTTCTTCGAGCAGGCCCAGGCAGGGGTGATCAGGAGCCTGGTGAGCCAGATCGCGGATCTGGTCGGCGCGGACAGCGCTGCCGCGGACAGCGCTGCCGCGGACACCGGCGCCGGCAGCGATGACCTTGAGGCTCAGTTGGGCTTGTCCAGCCACGCCCGGCTGCCGGACGACCCGGTGCTCGCCAGGTTGCTGCCGGACGGCTACGCCGGCGACGCGGAGGCCTCGGCCGAGTTCCGCCGTTACACCGAGGAAACCCTCCGGTCGGGCAAGATTGCCTCGGCCCGGGCGGTGCTCTCATCGCTGCCGCCCGGTGGCGGCCAGGTACGGCTCAGCGAGCCCGAATGCCAGCAGTGGCTCCGGAGCCTGAACGACGTACGGCTTGCCCTGAGCGTCAGACTTGGCATCACGGACGAGGACCAGGACCTGCTGGATCGGCTGTCATCCGAGGATCCCCGTGCCGCCTACATTTGGGTTTATCAATGGCTGGCTTACCTGCAGGACAGTCTCCTGGACGCGCTGTCCTAGCCAGCTACGGCGGTGCTCGGGGCCGGTCGGCGGTGCTCGGGGCCGGTCGGCGGTGCTCGGGGCCGGTCGGCGTGGCGGCGCGTCAGTTTGGGCTAATCTCGGGCCATGCTCACGATCAGCGCGGAGTTGCACGCGAAAATCCTGGCGCATGCACGTGCTGATCATCCGGACGAGGCGTGCGGTGTCATCGCCGGCGCGGTCGGCAGCAACAGGCCGGAGCGGTTCATCCCGATGCTCAATGCCGAGCGGTCGCCGACCTTTTACCGGTTCGACTCGCTTGAGCAGTTGCGGGTGTGGCGCGAGATGGATGACCGGGACGAGGAGCCGGTGGTGATCTATCACTCGCATACCGCTACCGAGGCATATCCGTCGCGGACCGACATCTCTTACGCCAGCGAGCCCTCCGCGCACTATGTCCTGGTATCCACGAGGGACCCGGATCGGGACGAGTTCCGGTCCTTCCGCATCCTGGACGGTGACGTGACGGAGGAAGACGTCACCATCGCGGCGGAATGATCGAGAGCGCCCGCAGGTTGGATCGCGTAGCGGCCGGCCAGCCTGGCAGGCCAGCCCGGCAGGCCAGCCCGGCCGGTAGGCCGCCGACACCGCGTAGTCAACCGCTTACGCACTGAGTCCCTGATGGAGCAGACAGTCATGGCAATCGAGGTCCGCATCCCGACCATCCTGCGCAACTACACCGGTGGTCAGAAGTCGGTCGAGGGCGCGGGCGCTACGCTCGAGGAACTGTTCACCGACCTCGACGGCCGCTACGAGGGGCTCCGCGAGCGGCTGATCGACGACTCGGGAGTGCGCCGGTTCGTCAACGTCTACCTGAACGACGAGGATGTTCGCTTCCTGGGCGGCCTGTCCGCGCCGGTGAGCGACGGCGACACCGTCACCGTGCTCCCGGCTGTCGCCGGCGGCAGGCGCTGACCGGCGGCGACACCGACCCGGAGCCGGGGACGGCGGCTTGAGACATGCGCTACGAATCGCTGCTTGACTCCGTCGGCGGCACGCCGCTCATCGGGCTGCCGCGGCTGTCGCCGAGCCCGGAGGTCCGGCTGTGGGCCAAGCTCGAGGACCGGAATCCGACCGGCTCGGTCAAGGACCGGGCGGCCGCGTACATGGTGGCGGCGGCGGAGAAGGACGGGTTGTTGCATCCCGGCTCGGTCATCCTCGAGCCGACGTCCGGCAACACCGGCATCAGCCTGGCCCTCCTTGCCAGGCTGCGCGGTTATCAGCTGATCTGCGTGCTGCCGGAGAACACCTCGGCGGAGCGCCGGATGCTGCTGGAGGCCTACGGCGCGGGCATCATCTCCTCGCCGGCCGCGGGCGGCTCCAACGAGGCGGTCCGGGTCGCCAAGAGCCTGGCGGCCGAGAACCCCGGCTGGGTCATGCTGTACCAGTACGGCAACGAAGCGAACGCCCGCGCTCACTACGAGACGACCGGGCCGGAACTTCTCGCCGACCTGCCGGAGATCACTCACTTCGTGGCCGGCCTTGGCACCTCCGGCACGCTGATGGGCACCGGCCGGTTCCTCCGCGAGCACGTGCCCGGCGTGCAGATAGTCGCGGCCGAGCCGCGGTATGGCGAGCTGGTATACGGGCTGCGCAACCTGTCCGAGGGCTTCGTCCCCGAGCTTTACGACGAGTCAGTGCTGACCTCGCGATTCTCGGTGTCCTCGACAGACGCGCTGCGCCGGACCAGGGAACTGCTGTCCGAAGAGGGGCTGTTCGCAGGCATCTCGGCTGGCTGCGTGCTGCACGCGGGGCTTGGCCTTGCCGCGAAGGCGCAAGCGGCCGGGCAGCGGGCCGACATCGCCATGCTCATCGCCGACGCTGGCTGGAAGTACCTGTCGACGGGCGCCTACGGCGGGACGCTCGCGGAGGCCGAGGCCAGGCTGGAAGGCCAGCTCTGGGCGTGACCGTGGCGCGGCAGCCAGGACATTGGGCGAGCCGTTATGGGCGTGAGTTACTAAGGGATGCCCCTAGTCGGGCCACGATCGGTAGGGCGGCGCGGCGGGGTGCGGCGGGGCGCGAGCAGCGACATTCACGGGTAGAAGGGCAAGTCAGGGCAGATGACGGCATTTGACGAGGCGACCGCGGTCAGCCGCCGGAGTGACGGGCTGTACGACGCAGCGGCGGATCCCCGGTTCGCGCTCGTCGCCCCGGGCGGCACGGCCCCGCCGGCGGTGAACGGAGGAGCCCTGATGGCGACCGTGCTGCGCGCGGTTCTGGACTGCTCTCCGCATCCGCACCCGGTCGCCACCAGCGCCAACTTTCTCCGGGTGCCGCGGCTAGCCGCCGCACAGGTGCATGTCAGCTGGCTGAAGCAGGGCAAGACCGCCTCGATAGCGCGGGCGACGCTCGTCCAGGACGGCCAGGTAGTGCTGGATACCACCACAACCACGGGAACGGTGCTTGCCGGGCCAGCCGCGGCCGGACCGGGCGCGGCCGGACCGGGTACGGCCGGACCAGGCGCTGCTGCCGATGTGGGAGCCGCCATCTCGGACCAGCTGGACTGGACCGCTGAGCGCCCGTCGCTTGCCGACATCGCCGATTGCGTCGATCTCGGCAGCTGGCCCGGCGCGGTGTCGGCCGACGGGAGCGCTGGCTTCCCGGCGCATGTCGAAGTGCTGCTGGATCCGGCGTGCACGGGCTGGCGACAGAGCGAGCCGTCTGGCGTCCCGGAGATGAGAGGCTACGTGCGGCTGCGCGAGGCGCGCGACCCGGACGCCCTGCTGCTGGCGCTGGCCGTGGATGCGCTGCCGCCGGTGGTGTTCGGCCTCGGCGCGACAGGCTGGGCGCCGACGGTCGAGCTGACCTGGCATATGCGGGGAGTTCCGGCGCCGGGGCCGCTCCAGGTCAGCGCGCGCTGCCGCCAGGTCAGCGGCGGCTGGTTCGACGAGGAGGCCGAAGTCTGGGACGCGGCCGGGCGCCTGGTCGCGCAGAGCAGGCAACTGGCCAGGGTCGGCCGCGGCCGGCTGCGGATGATGGCGAACGGCTCGGCCGCGCCCGCCATCAGCGCGTAGCCCGTCCTACTGGACGCTCTTGATCCGCCAGACGAATATCGACGCGAGCGCCGCGACGATAGCGGTGCCAGCGAAAAGCGTCGGGTAGCCGCCGAGCGTGACCAGCGGCCCGGCGATGGCCGCGCCGATGGCAGCCGGGCCCACGATGGCGATGTTGATGATGCCGAGGTCCTTGGCCCGGTTCGCGGCGGCCGGCAGGACCTGGGTGATCAGCGCCTGGTCGACGGCGAGGTAGGCACCGAAGCCCATGCCGAACAGGACGGCGGCGACCAGCGCGGAGTCCCAGGTCTCCACGAAGGTCAGCAGCAGGGCGGCGAGGCCCATCAGCCCGCCGGACACGGTCACGATCATCTTCCGCTTGCCGATCCGGTCGGAGTAGATCCCGCCGAGGATGGCGGTGAGCACCACGCAGAGCGTGTAGATCACGATCAGGATCAGCAGCCCGGTCGCCGCCGGGATGTGCTGGTAACGGCTGAGCTTCACCTGGTCACGCAGGAAATACAGCAGGTACAGGGTGCCCATGGCGATGGCCAGCGAGGCAAGGAAGCGGGTGAGCCAGGCCCAGGCGAAGTCCGGATACTGCCGCGGGCTGATCCAGAACGCCTGAGCCAGTTTCTTCCAGGAGAAGGCGTCCGCGTGCCGTGGATCGAGCGGGTGATCGGGGGTCAAGAAGACGAACGGGATCACCAGCACGAACACGAGCGCGGCCATGACGTAGTAGCCGCTGATCACGCTGCTGCCGAGGACGAGGACGACCAGGATGGTGCCGACGACCAGGCCGAGTGCCTGCGGCATGCCGACCCAGCCGGCCACGGTGGCTCGCTGGCGCACCGGCACGTGGTCGGGGACTGCGGCGCTCAGGCTCGCGTACTCGCCGTTCTGGAACGCGCTGAACAGGACCCAGAAGACGGCCACGCCGGCCACGGTCCGCTGATGCGCAAGCAGCAGCATGCTGATGGCGGCGAGCAGGGCCATGATCAGCGTCCAGCGGTGCCGCCGCCCGTTCAGGCCAAGGAAGCTGTAGGCATAGGTAGTCCGGTCGGAAAGGGCGCCAGCTACCGGCGTGGCCAGCACCGAGGCGATTGCGCCGACTCCGGACACGATCGCGAGCGCCTGGATCTTGTGCTTGCTGTCGATGTTCTGCAACTGGATCGGCAGCATGACCTGGATCGGCGTCAGCGAGGCCATCCACATGCCGACACTGGCCAGGCTGAGCCCGGTGATCCAGCCGGCTTTGACGTGCACCGACGGCTCGGCCAGTGCTGCCGGGGCCGCGATCTCGGAGTCGACGGACTGGTCGGTCATGACACCTCCGCGGGCGCCGGGCTCGCCACCAGACGCTTGTCGTATGCCATCTGGGGGATGCTATGCGGCGGGACAGTTTCTGTCGATACTGTCAGGCGGGCCGGCCAGCCGGGCACCGGAGTGCGGCCAGGCTATCCTCGGCGGCTATGGCGAGCCTGATGCGCTGCGGCTACGGTAAGTGCCCGTGCAGCTAACGATCGTGGGCTGGTCCGGGAGCTTTCCCGGACCGGACAGCCCGGCGTCCTGTTACCTGATCGATACCGGCGACTTCCGGCTCGTGCTCGACCTCGGCAACGGGGCGCTTGGTACCTTGCAGCGCTATACCGGGCTCGCCGACGTGGACGCGATCTGCCTGAGCCACTTGCACGCCGACCATTGCCTGGACATGTGCGGCTACTCGGTCTACCAGAACTACCAGCCGGACGGACCGCGGCCGCGGATCCCGGTGTACGGCCCGCCAGGTACCGCGGAGCGGCTGTCCAGGGCACTGGGCAGCGATCACCTGGGCATGGCGAATGCCTTCGACTTCACCGAGCTGGCCGCGGGCCCGATCGAGATCGGCCCGCTGCGGATCACCACGGCGCACGTGAACCACCCGGTCGAGACCTTCGGATTCCGGATCGAGCACGCGGGCCAGGTGCTTGCCTACTCGGCCGATACCGGGCCGTGCGATGAGCTGATCGGGCTGGCAAGTGGCGCCGACGTGCTGCTGAGCGAGGCGTCATTCACCGACGGGCCCGGTCTTCCTGCCGACCTGCACCTGACCGCCCGGCAGGCTGGCGAGCATGCCGCGCGGGCGGGTGCCGGCGAACTTGTGCTCACGCACCTGGTGCCGTGGAACGACCCGGCCGTTTGCCTGGAGCAGGCATCGGAGACATTCGCCGGCCCGCTCCGCCTGGCCAGCACTGGCCTCCGCCTGCTGGGCGGATCGCAGTCGTAGCTCGCCGGTGCGGCAGCCAGGGCGCCGAGCCTGCGTCCGGGCGATGCGGCTGGCGGCGCATAGACTGCTCTGCCATGCGCGTGCTCGTCACCGGTGGTGCCGGATTCATCGGCTCGCATCTCGCGGATGCCCTGCTCGCCAGGGGTGACGAGGTGGCCGTGGTCGATGACATGTCGGCCGGGCGGTCCGGCCGCGTGCCAGGACAGGTGGTCACGCACAAGGTAAGCGTCACCGACGGCAACCTGCTGGCGGCAGTGGTTGGGGACTACCGGCCGGACCTGATCTGCCACCTGGCGGCTCAGATCGACGTCCGGGTGTCGGTGGCGCAGCCCGCGCTCGATGCTCAGGCCAATGTGATCGGCACCGTCAATGTGCTGGAGGCGGCGCGAGCGACCGGAGCCAGGGTGCTCTTCGGCTCCACCGGCGCGGTGATCTACGGGCGAGACGCTCCGATACCATCCCGCGAGGACGTGCTCCCGCTGCCAGAGTCGCCGTACGGCGTCGGCAAGCACTGCGGCGAGCAGTACGTGCAGTTGTACAACCGGCTGCACGGCGCCACCCACGCCGTGCTCCGGTTCGCCAACGTGTACGGCCCTCGTCAGGATCCGGCCGGAGCGGCCGGCGTAGTGGCCATCTTCTGCGCGCAGGCACTGGCCGGCGAGCGCCCGACCGTCTATGGCGACGGCCTGCAGACCAGGGACTACGTCTACGTCGGCGACGCCGTGAGTGCCTGCCTGGCGGCCGCGGACAGCGGGCGGCCGGGCACCTGGAACATCGGCAGTGGCACCGAGGTCAGCGTGCTGGAACTGATCCGGGTGATCGCCAGGGTGGCAGGTCATGCGATCGACCCGGTGTTCGCGCCCGCCCGGCCAGGAGAGCTGCTGCGTGGCGCGCTGGCCCCGGACCAGGCCCGGCGCGATCTTGGCTGGGGCGCCGCGACTGCACTGGACGAGGGCGTGGCCAGGACTTACCGCTGGATCGAGGCCGGCACGCCGGAACGAGCCGGCTGGTAGCACTAGGCTGGCGATCATGTCACGACCAGATGGACGCCAGCCCGACCAGTTGCGCGATGTCAGGATCACCAGGGACTGGCTGGCGCACGCCGAGGGATCGGTGCTGGTCGAGTTCGGTGCGACCAGGGTGCTCTGCGCGGCCAGCGTGCAGGAGGACCTGCCGCGCTGGCGCCGGGGGAGCGGTCAGGGATGGGTGACCGCGGAGTACGCAATGCTGCCAAGGTCGACGAACACGCGGAGCGACCGCGAGTCGGTCAAGGGCAAGATCGGCGGCCGGACGCACGAGATCTCCCGCCTGGTCGGCCGCTCGCTGCGGGCTTGCATCGACCCGAAGGCGCTCGGCGAGAACACGATCATCATCGACTGCGACGTGCTGCAGGCCGATGGCGGTACCCGGACCGCCGCGATCACCGGCGGGTACGTGGCGCTCGCGGACGCCGTCGGCTGGCTGAAGCGCCGCAAGCGGACCAAGGGTGAGCCCCTCGTGGCTTCGGTTGCCGCGGTGAGCGTCGGCATCATCGACGGTCAGCCCCGGCTCGATTTGTGCTACGAGGAGGACGTCGCCGCCGAGACCGACATGAACGTCGTCTGCACCGGTGACGGAAGATTCGTCGAGGTGCAGGGGACCGCGGAACGAGAGCCGTTCGACCGCAAGCTGCTGGACCAGTTGCTCGACCTGGCGCTGGCAGGCTGCACCGAGCTGGCCACGCTGCAGCACGCCGCGCTCGGCGCATGACCGGCGCGGACACAGCCGCCGGGATCTCGGCGGCCGGAGGAGCGGCGGCGGGCGAGATGGCGGCGGGCGAGATGTTGGCACGGGAGACGGCAACTGGCGGGACGGCGGCGGCGCGGCTCGTGCTGGCCACCGCCAACCCGCACAAGTTGATCGAGCTGACCCGCATCCTGGCGGCCGGGCACGTCGAGGTGCGGGTCTTGAGCCTGACGGAGTTTCCCGGCGCTCCGGATGTCGCGGAGACCGGCGCCACGTTCGCTGCGAACGCGCTGCTGAAGGCCCGCGCCATCGCGCAGTTCACCGGGCTTCCCGCGGTCGCCGATGATTCCGGTATCTGCGTCGATGCCCTGAACGGGATGCCTGGTGTGCTGTCCGCCCGCTGGTCCGGCAGGCACGGCGATGACGAGGCAAATTTGCGCCTGCTGCTCGCCCAGCTAGCCGATGTGCCCGACGAGCGGCGCGGCGCGCAGTTCGCTTGCGCTGCGGCGCTGGCATTGCCCGGCGGCCGGGAGCACGTCAGCGAGGGCATCGTCACCGGTCGGCTCATCCGCGAGCCGCGCGGCAAGAACGGCTTCGGATACGACCCGATCTTCGTGCCGGACTCGGCCGACATCACCACGGCCGAGATGGACCCCGCCGACAAGGACCGCATCAGCCACCGCGGCAAGGCACTTCGCGGTCTTGCTCCCGTCATCGCGGCCCTGCTCGACTAGGACCACCCAGGCGGTTCCGGCCCGGGCGCCCTTCAAGCGGGTGCGTGCCGACCCCGCCAGCGCCCTCCAAGCACCGGCGGGAGCCCTATGCTTGGAGCGCTAAAGCCGAGCAGATCCCGCCCCGATGCACAGCTTGCCGGTGCCGGGGGACAAGAGCCCGTTCCGGTTGGGCAACTACCTGGAAGGACATCGAGGTGCCTGATCAGCGTCTTGCGCCCGGGGTTCCGGCGCCTGATTTCACCTTGCCCGATGCCGACGGCAACGAAGTCAGCCTGTCCTCACTTCATGGCCAGCGGGTGATCATTTACTTCTACCCGGCGGCGATGACTCCGGGCTGCACGACGCAGGCGTGCGACTTCCGGGATAGCCTCGCCAGCCTGGCGGCTGCCGGGTTTGCCGTACTCGGGATCTCGCCCGACAGCCCTGCCAAGCTGGCGAAGTTCCGCGACCGGGACGGGCTGAACTTCCCGCTGCTCAGCGACCCGGAGCATGAGGTGCTCGAGGCCTATGGCGCTTACGGCGAGAAAATGCTGTACGGGCGGAAGTCAGTCGGTGTCATCAGGTCGACCTTCGTCGTCGGTCCGGATGGCAGGATCGAGCAAGCTCAGTACGCGGTGAAGGCGACCGGCCACGTGGCTAGGCTTCGCAAGGAACTCGGCGTCTGAGTGCCGTCTCCCGCGGCGGTCGCGGGAGGCTGGGGCCGTAGCCCAATGGCAGAGGCACAGGATTTAGGATCCTGCCAGTGTGGGTTCGAATCCCACCGGCCCCACCAAATTGGTCATTGCACGAACACCGGACACTTCGCCGCTGCTGTCGGTGTGTTCTGCGGCCATGGCCTGCGGGATGCGGAACATCGGGACGATTTGGCCTGTGCCGGTGATCTTGAC
>DAHVAR010000096.1 GCA_027314515.1 Actinomycetota bacterium | reverse complement strand
GGTGCCAGTGCCGCAATTTACCGCGCCGGCCGGGCCGCCTGGCCAGCCTCGTCGCGGCGGGCCGCTACTTGCAGCACGGCGCCCCAGTGGCGCCGGACCTTGCCGTCCGGCCTGGCCGCAAGGCGGCGGCGGATTTCGCCGTAGAGCCGGTCGCGCTGCCAGCCGGCCATGGCTATGTGGCTGGAGAAGGTCTCGAGCAGCGCTATGTACTCCGGCGCGGTGTAGCTGATCTCCCAGTCGAAATGCCGTTCAAAAGTGACGGTGAACAGGCCACTGCCGTCGATCGCCGCGCGGTGGCCGGGCTGTTCACCAGGCGCGAAGTGCCAGGTGCCGGCCGGCATTCCCTCGCCGATCTCGTCGTAGACCTCCTGGAGTTCACGGAAGAACGGATCGCCGTCCGCGGGAAAGACATGACCGGCTTCAAAGACAGCCAGGTGGCCACCCGGCCGCAGCCAGCGCCAGGCGAGCCGGTACCCGACGGCTGGATCGATCCAGTGCCAGGCGGTCGCCGCGAAGACGAGGTCGAAACGCTCGGGTTCGGACGGCTGCCAGTCCTCGAAGGCCTGTCCGACCACCTGCGCGAACGGATACCTGGCAAGGTTGCGCCGTGCAGTGGCCGCAAGACTGAGCCCGGGCTCCAGGCAGGTAAGGGCGAAACCGCGGTCGGCCAGCGGGACCGACGCCTTGCCGGTCCCGCTGCCGACCTCGAGCAGGCGGTCGCCGGGCTGGAGCCCGGCTGCGGAGATCAGGGCGGCGTAGAGGCCGTCGGGGTAGTCCGGCCGGGCGCTGTGATACCGATCGGCGACGGTGTCGAAGGTGACCTTGAGCCGGTCCCGGTCTTCCTGCCTGCGCTCAGCCACAGCGGTGCTACCTGGTCAGCCGGGCTCGACCGGGCCGCCGATGGTGTCCGTGAAGCAGTGCCACCTGGCCGCTACCAGGCCGAGGGCCACGAGCCCGCCGAAGCCGGCCGAGAGGCAGCAGTAGCACAGCACCGCCCCCGCACGCCGTCACGCGGACCACCGGCCTCCCGCTACTCAGTCCCGCCCGGCTGACCAGGGTACCCCGTCGTGCTGGCCGGGTCGCGGCGGTTCAGCCCAGCTCACCCGCTCCCTCGCCGGCCGGCGCCGACTGCAGCCGCGCGGTCCACTTCTCCTCGATGTGGCCATAGCGCCAGATCAGGACGGCAGTCACCCAGGTCACGATGAACAGCCCGACGATGGCGAAGCCCGCCACGTTGATGTTGAAGTCGCGCACGAATCCCCAGAACCCGCCGGCCCTGCGCAGCCCCCTGACCTCCGTCGAGATCAGGCCCAGGGTCTCGATGCCGCCGACCAGGAAGCAGATGCCGACCGACAGCCCGGTGATGGCCAGGTTGTAGAACACCTTGCGCACCGGGTTGAAGAAGGCCCAGCCATAGGCCAGGTTCATGAAGATGCCGTCGCTGGTGTCCATCACGGCCATTCCCGCGGTGAACAGGACCGGCAGGCAGCAGATTGCGTACCAGGGGATGTGCTGCAGGGCCAGGAATGCGGTGGTACCGAGCAGCAGCACTTCGGTCGTGGTATCGAAGCCCAGGCCGAACAGGAACCCGACCGGGTAGAGCTGCCACTCCTTGCTGATCGCGCGTGTCCAGCGGCCGAAGAACCGGTAGAAGAAGCCGCGGCTGTCCAGTTGCCGCTCAAGCTCGGCCTCGTCGAACGACCCGCGCCGCATCGACCGGAACACCCGGAGGATGCCCGACAGGATGAGCAGGTTCAGCCCGCCGATGAGGAACAGGAAGGCGGCTGAGATCAGCGTGCCGAAGACGGTGCCGAACTGCTGCAGCCCCGAGTTTGAATGCACGACCTGACTGAAGACGAGTTTCTCGGCGAACACGATGCCGACGCCCATCGTGACGACCACTGTGGAGTGGCCGAGCGAGAAGAAGTAGCCGAAGCAGAACGGCCGCGGCTTGCCGGTGCCCTGGCGCTCGTTCATCTCCTTGCGGGTGGTGTTGTCGATGACCGCGATGTGGTCGGCGTCGAAGGCGTGGCGAAGGCCGAGCGTGTACGCCAGGACACTGACGCCGATCCCAAGACCGCGGTAGTGAGCGGGCAGCACGAACGCCGCGAAAATCCCGAATCCGAGCAGGTGCAGGGCGAGGATCGAGCCGTACATCAGCGTTACCCGGCGCCGCTCGGCCGGTGTCATCGCGGCGAACGACTGGCGGATCATCTGGCCCAAGCCCGGCCGTGGCGCCTTGGTCACAGTCGTCACGTCCCGCACGCTAATCTACTTGCGAATTACTTGCAAGTACGCCCCAAGTGCACTGCGGGCTGCGGGCCGTTGCCTGCCAGGAGGCCAGGCCGGCTCCTAGGGTAGACACAGCCAGGGTGCCCAGCGCAGGGAGAAGAACATGACCTCGTTCCGGACCGCCGGTGCCGGTCAGCACGGTGCCGGTCAGCACGGTGCCGGCCAGCACGGTGCCGGCCAGCACGGCGCCGGCCAGCATGGGGACGCGGGAGCCGCCGACTTGGTCGTTACCGTCGGAGCCGGTCCGCTGACGGCGGCCGAGGTGGTCGCGGTCGCCCGCGGCGGCGCCGGGGTCCGGATCGCCGCGGAGGCGCTGGCAGCGGTACGGCGGGGCCGCGAGATCATCGACGCGCTCGCTCATGACGCCGAGCCGCACTATGGCGTCTCGACTGGTTTCGGCGCGCTGGCCACCCGGCACATCCCGGCCGACCTGCGCGCGCAGCTGCAGGCCGGCCTCATCCGGAGCCACGCTGCGGGCTCGGGGCCGCCGGTCGAGACCGAGGTAGTCCGGGCGCTCATGCTGCTCCGGCTGGCCACCCTTGCCACCGGCCGGACCGGGGTGCGCGAGGTCACCGTGCAGGCCTACGCTGCGCTGCTGAACTCGGGCTTCACCCCGGTAGTGCCTGAGTACGGCAGTCTCGGCTGCTCGGGCGACCTGGCCCCGCTGGCCCATTGCGCGCTGGCGATCACCGGGCAGGGCGTGGTCACCGATGCCGCCGGTCGCGAGCACCCGGCGGCCGATGCGCTTGCCACGGCCGGGATCGTGCCGGTCGAACTGCGGGAGAAGGAAGGCCTCGCGCTGATCAACGGCACCGACGGCATGCTGGGCATGCTGGTGCTGGCCATCGCCGACCTCCGCGACCTGCTGCGGACCGCCGACATCACCGCCGCGATGAGCGTGGAGGGCCTGCTCGGAACGGACGCCGTGTTCGCCGCGGACCTGCAGGCGCTGCGGCCGCATCCGGGCCAGGCGGCGGCGGCGGCGAACATGCGCGCGTTGCTGGCCGGCAGCGCGATCATGGCCAGCCATCGGGGCCCGGAGTGCACCAGGGTGCAGGACGCGTACTCGCTGCGGTGCGCTCCGCAAGTTGCCGGGGCTGCCAGGGATACCGCTGATCATGCCGCGCTGGTGGCCGGCCGGGAGCTCGCCTCGGCGATCGACAACCCGGTCATCACCCTGGATGGCCGGGTCGAGTCCAACGGCAACTTCCACGGCGCGCCGCTGGCCTACGTGCTGGATTTCCTTGCGATCGCGGCGGCCGACGTGGCTAGCATGTCGGAGCGCCGGACCGACCGGTTCCTCGACGTTTCCCGCAGCCAGGGCCTCAGCCCTTTCCTGGCGGCGGATCCCGGCGTGGACTCTGGCCACATGATCGCGCAGTACACCCAGGCCGCCATCGTGTCCGAACTGAAGCGGCTCGCCGCGCCGGCCAGCGTGGACTCGATCCCGACCTCGGCCATGCAGGAAGATCACGTCTCGATGGGCTGGTCGGCCGCCAGGAAGCTGCGCCGGTCGCTCGATGGCCTGCGGCGCGTGCTGGCGATCGAGCTGCTGACCGCCGCGCGCGGCATCGAACTGCGGGCGCCGCTGGCGCCCGCGCCTGCGACCGCGGCCGTCCTGGCCGGGCTGCGCGAGGTCGCGCCCGGCCCAGGGCCGGACCGTTACCTGGCGCCCGAGATCGAGGCCGCGATCGGTTACGTCGCGGACGGCAGTGCCCTGCGCGCGGCCGAGACAGTCACCGGACCGCTCCAGTAACGCAGGCACTCCGGGCAGCCAGGCACTGCCGCGCCTGTTCAGATGACCGGCGGCCGGCCTGCCCTGGTCATCCGCCACACGGCCCGCATCGAGATCGGCCGCCGCTGGCCAGGGTCGGTGCGCCAGCCCTCGGCGAAGCCGGCGAGCCAGGTCTTGAGCGCGCCGGGTTTCCGCCGTTCCCTGATGACCGTGAGCGCCGTCCAGTCCAGCAGGTAGGCGAAGGCCAGCGGCCACGGCAGGTTGCGCCGGGCGAGCAGCACCCGGTTCCGGCCGTCGTAGCGGTACCAGATGTCGTGCCGCTTGTTCGAGACCGGCGGGTGGCACATCCTGGCCTCGGCGTCGTACTCCAGGGTGTAGCCACGTTCGATGAGCTGCCAGGCGAGGTCGGTTTCCTCGTGCGCGAAGAAGAAGAGGGCCGGCAGGCCGCCCGCTTCGAGGTAGGCGGAGCGCCTGGCCGCGAAGCCCGCGCCGACGAACGTGGTCACCGCCGACGACCGGTCCGGGTCACCGGCTCGCAACCGCGGCACGTGCCAGCGGACCCCGTGGCCGCCGGTCGGGTCCACCACCCGGAATGCCAGCACGGCGAGCCGCGGGTCGGCCGCGAACCGACCGGCCACGTGCTTGGCTATGCCCGGATCGGTAAACCAGCCGTCGTCGTCGAGGAACATGACGATGTCGCTCGAGCTGGCATCGACTCCGGCATTACGGCCGCCTGCCACGCCTAGGTTCTCCGGCAGCAGGACCGTCGTCACGTCCTCAGGGACCGGCGGCAGCTCGGTGCCGTTCCCGACCAGGATGAGCTCGACGCCGTCAGCGCGCAGCGGCTCGGTACTGGCGATAGCGCGCTCCAGTTCGGCGGGCCGCGTACCCATCGTGATGATCACGCACGAGACAGTCGGGACCGACCCTGCACCCGGTGTCCGGCTCACGACAGGCGCCGGGAGGCCATGATCGCGGCCAGGTGCGCGACGACCATCAGCGCGGCCACGATCAGGCACGCGATGAGCAGCACCCGGGTGGCGAGCAGCCCGCCGCTGACCTGGTCGGCGATGGCGGCCAGCAGCACCAGCACGGACAGCTCGATCTGCTGGATGATCCGGTGGATCTTCAGCAGGCTGGCGGCGCGGCGGACCGTGGCCAGGCCGGCCGCGCGCGGCTGGAGCGAGGCGCTGTCGTGCGCCGGGGGCAGGCCATGGACTGCCCTGGCGATGATGACGTTGTCGGTCTCGGCCTTGACCAGGCAGGCCAGCACCGCGGCGGCCAGGCCCGCGGTCACGTATTTGCCGGAGATGGTCAGCTCGCCCTGCGCCCGCACGCCGAGCCCGATCAGCATCGCGCTCTCGCACAGGTAGTGGCCGAACCGGTCCAGGTAGATGCCGCCCGCCGAGGTTCGCCTGGTGAGCCGGGCCAGTTCGCCGTCGGAGCAGTCGAACAGCAGCGCAAGCTGCACTCCGATCGCCGCGACGACGGCAGTGACCAGGCCGCCGAACGCGATCACGACACCGGACGCCACACCGCAGGCGATGAACGCGAGCGTTACCGCGTTGGGCGACCAGCCCAGCCTGGCCAGCAGCCAGGTGGCCCGCGGCGAGAGCTTGCGCATGTACAAGCGGCCGAACAGGTGTTCGTCATTCACCCGGTCGACAACCCAGCGCGGCTGGCCTTCCGACTTCACCTCGCTCAAGCTCGGCCCGGTCATGTGCCTCCGTTCGGGTCCGGCAAGATCTGCAGAACATGGTAGGGCCAGCTGGGATCAACCACAGCCGGCCGTGATTAACCGCCTGCCGGGCCCCGGCCGGTCCGGCCAGCTATCCTCCGAGCATGCACCCGATCCGGCCAGAACTGGCCGGCCTTCCGGACCGCCTGAAGTGGAACGCCCGGTACAGCGCGGGGCCGCCGCCCTCGTTCGCCGCGCATCCGCTAGCCGAGCAGGCGCTGGCGGTGCCGCTGCCGGACGGCCCGGTGCTCGAACTCGCCTGCGGGCGGTCCGGCAGCGCGCTGCTCGCCGCGGCGGCCGGCCGGGCAGTGACCGCGGTCGACTCATCCGACGTCGCGCTCGGCTCGCTGGCCGACGAAGCACGGCGCCGGCGGCTCGATGGCATGATCACGCTCGTCCACGCCGATCTCGGTAGCTGGCAGCCGGCCGCGGCCGGCTTCTCGCTGGTGCTCTGCACGGGTTACTGGGACGCCGCGGTCTTCGCGCGCGCCACCACCGCGGTGCGCCGCGGCGGCCTGCTCGGCTGGGAGGCGCTCACCGAAGCGGCCCGCCGCGACCGCCCGCGCCTGCCGGCACAGTGGTGCCTGCGGCCCGGAGAGCCGGCCTGCTTGCTTCCGGCCTGCTTCGACGTGCTCAGCCAGCAGGAGCCAGGCGCGCAGCCTGCCACCAGGCGCAGGCTGCTTGCCAGGCGCCGCGACGAGCCCACCCGTCCGGGAACGGGCTCTCCCCGGCCAGCAGTCAGCCCGGCCGGTGCTTCCAGGGTGGAGCCTATGGGCCAAGGAGCGCGGCCGGGATGACCGCAATTCCGTCCGGGCGCCGGTAAGCGGCTGGCCCGGCCGTGATGACCGCACAGTCCAGCAGCCGGTCGCCGAGTTGCGCATCGAGCCAGCGGAGGCGGCGGACATCGCGGTCGTCTGGCACCTGCCGGCCGGCAATGGAGAACGGCGGGCAGGGCACGCCGCCCGCGAACAGGTCGACGCCGGCCAGGCCGCGCCCATCGAGGCTGGCGACGTCGCCTTCGATGATCTTCCAGTCCGCGCCGCGGTTGCGGCGGGGGGGTCTGGCAGGCGTCGGCGTCGATCTCGATAGCCGCGGCATGGCTGAAGCCTGCCTGCTCGCCACGCCGTCGAGCAGCCGACCGACGGTGCTGAGCCGACGCTGCTGAGCCGACGGTGCTGAGAAGAACGGCCGCTAGCCGAGCGAACCGGGCCGGAACGGGGTGAGCGCCGCGATCACCGCGTCCCTGAGCGCACCGGCGCGGTGAATGGCATTGCCGGTCATCGCCCCGACGAAGCCCTCGGCCCGCTGGTCGCCGGAGCGCCCGAAGACAAGATCGCAGGCCCGGCCAAGATCGTGGCCAGCGAGCACTAGCTCCATCAGGGCGAGCGGCACCTGCATCCGTAGCGTGCTGGCCAGGCCCTCGCGTCCGGCCCGGTCGAGGACGACAGCCCAGCCGGCGTTTGAACCAGCGGCCATCGGATTGCTGCAGGCCGCCCTCGATCCCGACGCCGTAGTCCGCCTCCGCGAGGCCGATCGCCGCGGCGGCCCTGTTCCTGGCGCCGCGGATCGTCTCGGCGTCCGTCATCGGCTGGTCAGCGACGCCAGAAGGCGCCCCGCAGCCGAGCACGCCCGAGACCTGTCCGGGCCACAAGGCGGCGAAGGCCAGCCGGGTCGCCTCGATCTTGGCGGGGTTGCGCGACCCGACTGCGACGATCATGCCGCCCGATCGTAGCCGGAGCCGGCCGTCCGCGAGCCCGCTAGCCGCCGGCCATGGCCCCGACGATGAGATAAGGCTCGGCACCGCTTGCCACCGCGTCGGGCAGCGACGCGTCCGGCGACTCGTGCGACAAGTCCTCCTCGCACGCGAAGAACCGGATGAATGCCCGTCGACGGTGGCTCTGCTGGTCGCGGATGGTGCCACGGAGCATGGGATACCTGCCCTCTAGCGCGTCCAGCACGGACCGCTGGCTGACCGGGCCGACGACCTCGAGCCGGACCTCGCCGGCCACCCCGGCCAAGCGCCGCAGGTGAGCGGGCAGCACGACCCGGATCATGGCAGCGTCTGCACCTCGACGGACAGCACGGCGGGCAGGTCGCGGACGATCGGCGCCCAGCTGTCACCTGCGTCGGCCGAGGCGTACACCTGACCGCCGGTGGTGCCGAAGTAGATCCCGCATTCGTCGAGCGAGTCGACGGCCATCGCGTCCCGCAGCACGTTGACATAGCAGTTCTGCTGGGGCAGTCCCTTGGCCAGCGGTTCCCACTCATCGCCGCCCGTGCGGCTGCGGTAGACGCGCAGCTGGCCGTCCGGCGGGAAGTGCTCGGAGTCGCTGGTGATCGGGACCACGTAGATCGTCTCCGGCTCATGTGCGTGCACGTCTATCGGGAAGCCGAAGTCGGTCGGCAGGTTGCCGCTGATCTCGCGCCAGGTCTCGCCGGCGTTGTCGGTGCGCATGACATCCCAGTGCTTCTGCATGTAGAGCACTTCGGGCCGGGACGGGTGCATCGCGAGCCGGTGCACGCAATGTCCTACCTCGGCGTCGGCGTCCGGGATGCCCTCGGACCGCAGGCCGCGGTTCACTGCCTGCCAGGTCTGGCCGGCGTCATCCGACCGGAAGGCGCCCGCGGCGGAGATAGCCGCGAACATCCGTGCCGGGTTCGCCGGGTCAAGGATGATGGTGTGCAGGCACATCCCGCCAGCACCTGGCTGCCATGCGGATCCCGTCCCGTGACCGCGCAGGCCAGGCAGTTCCTGCCAGCTCTTGCCGCCGTCGGCGGATTTGAACAGCCCGGCATCCTCGACGCCGGCGTAGACCGTGTCAGGGTCGTCGCGAGCAGGCTCCAGGTGCCAGACACGCTCGAACTCCCACGGGTGCGGGGTGCCGTCGTACCACTGGTGAGTGCCCGGCGTTCCTTCGTAGCTGAACTGGTTGCCGACCGGGGCGAAGGTCGCTCCGCCGTCGTCGGAGCGCTGGATCACCTGACCTGACCAGCCGCTGTACTGCGAGGCGTAGATGCGGTCCGGGTCGGCTGGCGACCCTTTCATGTGGTAGATCTCCCATCCGCCGAAGTGCGGCCCGCTCACCGCCCACCGGTCGCGCTTGCCGTCCGCGGTCAGCACGAACGCGCCCTTGCGCGTGCCTACCAGTACTCGTACGCCGCTCATCTGTGCTCCGTTCCTCCGTGCGAAGTGCACGCGAGCAGATAGCCCGCTACCAGCACGACGATCGGCGGCGCCCGGAATGGACACTGCGGATCGCCCGGTGCCTCCCTGCTGTGCCAGGGCGGGGCAGGCTCGTCAGGAGGAATGTCATGAGTAAGCGGCACAGCAGGCTAGCCTGTCCGCATGCCCGTGCATCTTGTCGCGTTCATCCCTAGCCCGCCGATCAGCGGCTTCCACATCGGCCCGCTGTTCGTGCACTTCTACGGTCTCATGTACGTCGTTGGCATCACGCTGGCCATTTACATCACCCGGCGGCGGTGGGCCGCGACCGGCGGTGACCCGTCGCTGGTCGGCGATGTCGCTCTCTGGGGGATTCCGATCGGCCTGATCGGGGCGAGGCTCTACTTCGATGTCACCACGCCGTTCGACATCACGCCCAGGCACGCATGGTGGGGCCCGCTCGCTATCTGGAATGGCGGGCTCGGGATCTGGGGCGGCATCGTGTTCGGCGCGCTGGCCGGCGCCTGGCGGGTGCGGCGGGCTGGCGGCAGCGTGGCCGTGTTCATGGACGCGGTGGCCCCGGCGCTGCTGGTGGCCCAGGCGATCGGGCGAATCGGGAACTACTTCGACCAGCAGTTGTTCGGCAAGCCCAGCACGCTGCCGTGGGCGCTTGAGATCAGCAAGGCAGCCCGGCTGAACTCCGGCATGCCTGTGCAGTACCTGAAGTACACCACGTTCCAGCCCTCGTTCCTGTACGAGCTGATCTTCGATCTCGCCTGGGCAGGCGTGCTCGTCTGGCTGGGCCACCACAAGAACATCCGGCCGCCCGGCTTGTTTGCGCTGTACGTGGCGGGCTACTCCGGCTACCGGATCTTCGAGGAGACGATCCGGATCGACTCCTCGGCGTACTTCCTCGGCCTGCGGCTGAACTTCTTCGTGGCCGTCTGCGTGACGCTGGCCGGGCTGATCTGGTTCGGGCTCAGCCAGCGCAAGCCGAAGGTCGTCGCCGGCGGTTCAGCCGTGCTGGCCATCGGGGTGCTGTGCGCCGTGGCGGCCGGCTGCGGCAATAATCAGCCCCCTGCGCCGGCTGCGGGCAGCGCCAGCGTGCCCGCGATCACGCAGGCCGGGCCGCTTGGCCACTCGGTACCTGGCTATTCGCCGAGCAGCCAGCGGCCGGGCGCGATGAGTTCCCGCGCCTTAGCCGGCCCCCAGGAACCGGCTGCGTACGGGACTACCGGCGGCGGGCCCGACAGCAGCGGGCCCGCCACTTTCCAGGCCGCGGCGAGTCCGTCCGGCCGGGTGAACAGCGACCGGTCGCCGATCAGCACATCGTGAATCAGCCGGACGTAGGGCGGCAGCGGATTGGCGCCGCCTAGCGTCGCCAGCGGCACCGCGGCCCGCGCGTTCTCCAGGACGAGCCCGGGGCCGGGCTTCTTGGCGACCAGGGAGAGGTCGATCTCGCCGTCTCCGGCCAGCGAGAACGACAGCACGTTGGCATCGCCAGGCAGGGCGCCCGCCAGCGGCAGGCCGGGTTTGCGCAAGACGAGGCTGACCCGCTGCTTCGTGGCCGCCAGCCGCTTGCCGGTACGCAGGTAGAACGGCACGCCACGCCAGCGATCGTTGTCGATCCACAACCGCGCCGCGACGAAGGTATCCCGGCCGGACCCCGCCGCGACGCCGGGGACGTCACGGTAGCCGGAGAACTGGCCGAGCACGACCTCGGCCGGATCGATCGGCCGGAAGCAGTTGATCACCGTCTCCCGTGCGGCCTGCAGATCAGCGGGGCGGAGACTCGCCGGCGGTTCCATCGCGACCTCGGCCGCTACCTGGAACAGGTGCGTCACGAGCATGTCCAGCACGGCGCCGGTCGCGTCGTAGAACACCGCGCGGTCGGTGATGCCCAGTTTCTCCGGCACGTCTATCTGCACGGACTCGATGCACTCCCGGCTCCACATGCCGGAGAACAGGCCGTTGGCGAACCGCAGAACGTGCAGATCCTGGGTCGCTTCCTTGCCCAGGAAGTGATCGATCCGGTAGACCTGCTGCTCGTCAAGCACCGAGTGGACGACGCGGTCGAGTTCGCTGAACGACTCCGGTGAGGTACCGAACGGCTTCTCGTATACCACCCGCGCGCCGCCCGCCAGGCTGTGCTGACCCAGTGACTCAGTGAGCTCGCCGAACGCGATGGGCGGCACGGCGAGGTAGTGCACGAACTGCGGGTCGCCGCCGAGCGACTCGCGCTCCCTGGCCAGGACATCCAGCATGCTGCCGGGATTGCCGGTGCTGAAGCCGCCGCCCGCGAAGAACACCCGCTCGGCGAACGAGCCGAAGGCGGACGGCTCTGGCTTCGGCCCGAATTCGGTGAGCACGTCATGCACATGCTTGCGGAAGTCCTCGTGCGCCACGTTCCCGCGGCCATTGCCGACCAGCCGCCAGTGCCCTGGCAGCAGGCCCTCCAGCGCGAGCCGGTAGAAGGCCGGGATGACCATGCGCTTGGCCAGGTCACCGGTCGCCCCGAACAGGACGAAGATGGTCGGGCTGGACCCTTCGCCGCGGTGCGATGTCGCCATGACTCCCAACGTACGCGACCGGCGTCACGGCGGACCCGGCCAGCCGCCGCCTGCCAGCCCGGTCAGAACCGGCTGGGGGATAGCCGGCGTTCCCGCTATGGCGGACGTATCAGGGCAGCCGCGGCGGATAATCCGGGCAGCGGCGGCGTCAGCCGCGCAGGACCGGAGGGATGCGGGCGTGCGTTTGACGGACTTTCAGGCGCTGAGCTTCGACTGTTACGGGACCCTTATCGACTGGGAAGCGGGCCTGGCCGGCGTGCTCACTCCGTGGGCGAGGTCAGCCGGCCTTGACCTTGATGAGGAAGCCCTGCTCGCCGCCTACTCCCGGCATGAGGCCGCAGCCGAGGCTGGCTATCCGCTCGAGCCGTATCCGGAGATCCTGGCACGGAGCATGCGGGCGCTCGGGCGCGAACTTGGCTGCCCGGTCGGCCCGGATGACGCGCAGCGCCTGGCGTGCTCAGTACCCGACTGGCCGGCGTTCGCCGACTCGGCTGACGCCCTGGCCATGCTGAGCCAGCGGTTCAGGCTGATTATCTTGTCCAACGTGGACCGCGCCTCCTTTGCCGCGAGTAACGGGCGGCTTGGCGTGCGGTTCAGCGCGGTGATCACTGCCCAGGATGCCGGTTCGTACAAGCCGTCGCCGCGTAACTTCCAGACGCTGCTGGCCGTGGCAGCCCGCCTAGGTGTCGGGGACGGCAGGCTGCTGCACGTTGCCCAGAGCCTGTTCCATGATCACGTGCCCGCCCGGCAGGCCGGCCTGCCGACGGTGTGGATCAATCGCCGGACGGGGCGGACGGGCTGGGGAGCGACACCGGCACCGCCAGGTCCCGTTATCCCGGATTGGGAGTTTCCCTCCATGGCCGCGCTGGCTGATGCGGTTGCGGCCGAGATTGTGTGGCGCTGCTAACGGATTAGCTGGGCATGATCTGGGCACGAGAATTCAGCGCACGCTGCAGGCCATCCAGGGGGAACGTCATGGCCACAATATCGGGCGATCGGACGGCGGTCTATTCCGGCGCGTTCGCCGAGGGCGCTGTAGCGGTGAGCTTCTTTGCTTATACCGGTATTCTGATATCTAAATCTCACTACAGTCTTACTCTGTCGCAATACGGTGCCTTGTTCATCCCCCAGGTGGTCGCCGCTGTCGCTGCGACCCTGTTCGCGGCGCGGCTCGGCGGTTGGTTCCGGGTTGGCCGGGCCTACCTTGCCGGGCTCAGCTGCAGCCTGGCTGGCATGGCCCTGCTAGTCGCGACCGGGTTGGTGCCGCGACTGCCGGTCAGTTACCCGCTCCTGCTGGCGGCTACTGCCCTGGTGGGCGCCGGATTCGGTCTCAGCTTCCCGTTCGTGCGGGGCTGCGCGGTGAGCCTGCGGCCGTTGTCCGCCAGGCGGCAGATCCTCCTGGTCAACGCCATGGCTGGCGCGGGGATGGCGGCGGCTCCCAGCTATGCCCTGCTGACGCGCCGCACGGTGGCCTGGTGGAGCCTGCCGTTGCTGCTGGGCCTGCTGCTCATCGCCCAGATGGTGCTGAGCCGTTCGCTGCGCGCACCGCCAGACGGCACGCCGTGGCCGACGGGGAGCCGGCGCTTCCCTGCCGGTTTCCGGCTCTATCCGGTACTCGCCTTGGCCTACGGAATCTGCGCGCTAGTCTGCATCACTGCGTCGGTGCGACTCAGCGGCGTCGCGCATGTTCGCATGACTGTTCAGGTGCTGGCAGAAGTGGGATTCTGGGCAGCCCTCGTGGCGGGCAGCCGGGTCGTTTTCGCTCTCATCGATGGCATGAAGGAACGCGGCCGGGCGGCCAGCATCGGCGTTTTCCTCATCGCCTTCATTGTCTTGATACTGAGCTTCGCGATGACATGGTATGGCCTGATGTATCTCGGCATATACCTGCTGGCCGCCGTCGGATGTGCGGCCTTGCTGCCGATCGATACCCGGCCTGGCGATGAAGCTATAGCGGTATTCCCGCTTGCCGTCACTATCGGGCTTATGGCGCTATTCCCGGTTGGCCTCGGGCTTTCGCGACTTGGATACAGGATTGCGACGCACGACGGGGCGACCCCGCTGGAGGTCTACCTCGGCATCGCAGTGCTGGGCGCGCTAGCAGGGCTGCTGCTGCTGCCGGTAGTCCTCCGCTGGCACACGCTGGCATATTTCGACGAGCCCGGCGTCCGGAACGAGCAAGCGCCGCGTGCCGGGCAGTCGGGCGGCGCGAGTGCCCTGACGGCGCCCGGGCCGCGCAAGCCGCCGGACCGCAGCCGGGATGACAGTGGGCGGTCTGGACGCGGCGGCGCGACCGGGGTACCCCACGACCCGCGGCACGACCAGCGGCGAGGTCCCGGCAGGCCAAGGTGATGCCCGGCGTCCATGGTCCGCCACGCGAAACCTGGTTCCGGGAGGGCGCACGCGGGCCGGATGGAACGGTCACTCCTCAGGAAGTGGCAGTATCGAACCGTGCGATTCTCCTACTACGCCGTGTCGTGGGGCGGGGTGACCGGGCGCCCCCGCGCGCCCCGCGCGCTGGTCGCCATCGGCGCGGTCGCCATCGCGATAGCGGCGGCTGGCTGCGGTTCGGCCACGGCTTCGGGTACCGGGGGAGCTGCGTCGGCTGCCGCTGAGCAGCGGCTGGCCGCCGCCAACCCGGACCTGGACCCTGGTTCGTCGCTGAACGGCATCCCGGCGCCCAACTTCACCCTGACGAACCAGTTCGGGCAGCGCATGTCCCTCAGCGACTTCCGCGGGAAAGTCGTGATCCTGGCCTTCACCGATTCCGAGTGCACCACGATCTGCCCGCTGACCACCCAGAGCATGCTCGCCGCGAAGCAGTTGCTTGGCAAGGCGGGCAGCAAGGTCCAGTTGCTCGGCGTCGATGCCAACCCGTCCGCCACCAGCGTCTCCGACGTGCTGGCGTACTCGCAGGCGCACGGCATGGTCAACCAGTGGGACTTCCTGACCGGTACGAAGGCGGAGCTAGCGAAGATATGGAAGGACTATAAGATCTACGTCCAGATCGTCCACGGCCTGGTCGACCATACTCCGGCGCTGTTCGTCATCGATACCCGCGGCCGCGAGCGGAAGATCTACCTGACGACCATGGCCTACGCGAGCATCACGCAGGCCGCGCAGATCCTTGCCCAGGAGTCATCGAGCCTGCTGCCGGGGCACCCCCCGCTGGCCAGGACCCAGTCGCTTGCCTACATCAAGGGCTTGTCACCCAGCACGACCGTGCGCCTGGACACGCTCCCGTCCGGGTCGCTGACGCTCGGGCCAGGGAAGCCGCACCTGGTGATGTTCTTCGCCACCTGGCTCGACGAAACCTCCGACCTCAAGGCGAAGCTGCTCGGCCTGGGCCGCTATGCCCGGGCGGCGCAAGCAAAGGGGCTGCCATCGCTGGTTGTCGTCGACGAGGAGGCGTCCGAGCCATCGCTGGCGACCGTGCGGGGTTATCTGGCTGGCCTCGGCAGGCCGCTCGGCTACCCGGTGGCGCTGGACCCGACCGGCCGGCTCGCCGACGGCTACGGGGTGCAGGACCAGCCCTGGTTCGCGCTGACCTCGGCCAGCGGGGCGATCGTCTGGAAGCACGACGGCTGGCTGCCGGTCAGCCAGCTCACCGCTGACGTCCGGCGGGCGAGCCGCTAGGCACGCCGGGCCGGGCACTGGCGCGGCTGCGTTGTCAGGCGGCTGTGTTTCCGGGTGGCTGTGTTTCCGGGCGGCTGGGGCGTCAGCCGAGCCGGCCGAGGAACTCCCTGGAGCGCTGCACCACGAGGGCGGTCGCGGTCGCGTCGTGGGAGGGCAGTGAGCTGTCGGTGAACAGGTGCCGGTCACCCTGGTACACGAACAGCTTGGCTAGCTCGGGCCCGACCGTGGCGACCAGCTCGCGGGCGGCGTCGATGTCACCTTCCAGGCCGAAGAACTCGTCGGACTCCATGCCGTGGATCTGCACCGGGACGCCGGCCGGCCACGGGCCGAAGGCCCATTCGCCAGTGACCGGAATGCATGCCTCGTACAGCAGCGCGCCGCGGGCGCCCGGCCGGGTCTGAGCGAGCCGCTGCGCGATGCTGACGCCGAAGGAGATCCCGGCATAAACCAGGCCGGCGGGCAGGCCGGTTACCGCCCGTTCGGCGCGTTCGCTGAGCGCTTCGTCCCCGATGCTCTGGGTGAGGGCGACGCCATCGTCGATGGTCGCCGGCTGCTGGCCGTCGAACAGGTCGGGCGTGTGCACGGCATGCCCGCCGACACGCAACTCGTCAGCGAACGCCCGTACGCCGTCGGTGAGACCCTGCACGTGGTGGAACAGAACGACCTCGGCCATCTCTACACTCCAGTCATGAACCACGATCATCGAATGATCCAGAACTGTAGAATGAACCACTAATGCCGGTCAATGAGCAGGTCCCGGACTATGACCTCGAGGAGATGCTCGTGGTCACCGCGCCCGGCCAGTTGCGCGCGCTGGCCGACCCGCTGCGCACCACCCTGCTGGACCTGCTGCACGAGCGGGCCGCCACGATCTCCGAGCTGGCCCAGGCGGTCGGCCGCCCGAAAAGCACCGTTTCCTACCACGTGAACCTCCTCCTGGAGGTCGGTCTCCTTCAGGTGGTGCGCACCCGGCGGGTACGGGCGATCGAGGAACGGTATTACGGCCGGGTCGCCCGCACGCTCTATATCGGCGTGCTCACCCGCCCTGAGGACAAGCAGATCGTGGCTCCCATCAACGGGCTGGCACAGGCGGCAGCCGAGGCCGCGCCCGCGCATGCGGCCGACGACCTGCGGTGCACGCTGGTGCATGCCCGCATCCCGGTAGAGGAGGTGCGGAACTTCTGGGCGCAGATTCAGGAACTCGCCCGCCAGTTCGCCCAGATCCCTAGGTCCGGCGACCAGGTCTACGGCTTCGCCGCCGGCCTGTATCCGACCGACGCCCCTACGCTCCCGGACGCCGACCCCGACTACCGGCCCGGCTGACGGATGAAGCCGACCTGGGATTCGGTGACAGTGAAACCGACGGAGCGGTAGACGCGGATGGCGGCGTCGCCGGGGTCGGCAACCATGACCAGGGTCCTCGTGTCGACCGGCGTGATCGCGCCGGCGTGCCAGACCAGCGTGCCGGCCAGGCCACGGCGGCGTACGGCAGGATGCGTTTGGACGCTTTGGTAGCGGGCGAGTGCCGTCTGACTGGTGATGAGGCCGAGTTGAGAGACCAGCGTGCCGTCAAGGAAAGCGCCGAACCACTGTCCGTGGCCCGCCTCAGCCAGTGCCCGCTTGGCGGCTAGCCGGGCGGCCAGGAACCCGGCGTCGCCGCCGGGTTCACCAGCATGGACCGCGCCCGCGAGCTCGAACGACTGCTGCCAGTCAGCGTCGCCTTCTAGCCTCCGGAAGACCGCCTCGGTATTCGGGTGCGGTGGCGTGTGCACCGATGTTGCCGTCATGACGGCGTTCCGCGCCATCGTCATCCCGGCGAGCTCAGCCGGGTCCACCCCGTCGGCGTCCGCCTCATCCAGGCCCAGCGCCATGTGCTGCGCGTCCGGGAACTCAGCAGCGAACCTGGCCATCCAGCCGCCGCCCGAACCGCGCTCGAGGTCACTCAACAACAGGAAGTTGCCCCACCAGTAGTCCGGGTTGCCCGGCGTGCGGATGACGAGATGATCACCGCGGTCAGTGACCTGGCTACCTTCGAGCTCCAGGATCGCCAGGTCGGTGCGATACCCGAGGGACCGAACTTCCACCCACCGAAGATAGCTGGGCAGTACGCAACCCAGACTCTTGCGTTCGTGTCCGTGTGCGGGTGTGGAAGGTCGTTGCGCAACGCTGCGACAGCGCGGGACAAGTGGGCCGTTACCGTTCCCAGCCGCCGCAGCGCCGCGATCAGCGCGGGGTCCACACCGCTGGCGTGTCGGCCGGAGCGGTGGCATCGTGCCCGGCCAGGGGCACTTCGCGGCTGTGCCGCCACTATGACACCCCGAGGTTCAGCGCGGTCCGCATTACCCACGCCCGCGGGGCGGCATGCCGGCTCACCTTCCCCCACGACGTCCACGCCTGGCGAAGGCGTCGGCGGCCAGTTCCTCAGCAAGCTGACTGTCACCGCTTACCTGCATCGCAACTCCAGGCGGGACCGGGTTAGCAGGGGGACCCGGGGTTAGACGGAGCGGGCGGCGGGAACGAACTCGCGCTATCAGCGTGGGAAGTCTCAGCCGTCGCCCGGCGGGGGAGCGTTGCCGCATACCACGATCGCAGGATCGCCTTCAGCTGGCTGCCCAGGCCGGCCAGGTACGCGATCTACTGTTGCGCGAGTCGGCGCCGCCGGATTCTGCGCGCTCGCCTGCGTGCTGGCCGGGTGCGGCTCAGCGCCCTACGGCATGACAAGCTGCCCGGCGGCGACCGTGGTCGGCAAGGCGGCGAGGGCAACCGGCGTGAAGTTGCTGCCGCACCCGGCGCAGATCCCGCCCGGATCGACCACGCCCGCGGACTTGACCTGTAACTATGTGCCCGCAAGCCAGTACCAGCGCTGGCTGCACGGCTTTCATGACGCGTTGAGCGTCGAGATCTACCTGTTCCCGAAGAAGATCGTCAGCAAGCGGCTGCTGGGCGCCGTGGACGGGCACGCGGCGTTGCAGCGCGGCGCAGCCGCCGTCTCCGGCTACGTCATGCTGGCCGGCCAGCAGGCCCCGGTCGCCGCCTTCAACAGCGGGTACGGAGCCTGGACAGGACAACGCCTGCCCGACGGCAGTTACGCGGCGCTGGCCATTTATCTCTCGTCTGGCCAGGCGCCGCGTACCGCCGCCGAGTTTCGCACCGAGTTGCAGGCCCTGGCCCAGGTAAGCGGTCTCGGATGACCGGTACGATCTGGCCGCATGGCCCTCCCCGCCGCCTCCGCCGAGTTCGACGTTGTCTTTGACGCTTGCGACGTGGATTTGGTCCGCGACGGACAGTTGCTGCTGGACCAGGTGAGCGTCACCATCAGGGCGGGAGAGCACTGGGCCCTGCTGGGACCGAACGGCGCGGGCAAGAGCACCCTGCTGCAGATCATGGCAACCTACGCCTACCCGACACGGGGGCACGCTGACGTTCTCGGCCACCGGCTTGGCCGGGTGAATGTGTTCACTCTCCGGCCACGGATCGGGCATGTCAGTCCGCATCACCGAGTGGATCCTCAGCGCACGGTCGGTGACGTCGTGCTCACCGGCGTCACCGGCACCATCCAGCTCGTCCAGCAACGGCAGGTCAGCGCGGCTGAGCAGGCTCGCGCCGCAGCACTGACCGAGCTGATGGGCCTGGCCGGCCGGGCTGACGCACCGTGGCAGGTACTGTCCCAGGGCGAGCGGAGCCGGGCGCTGATCGCGCGGGCACTGATGGCGCAGCCGCAGCTGCTGCTGCTGGACGAGCCCGCAGCCGGCCTGGACGTCGCCGGCCGCGAGCAGCTTCTGGCCAGCGTGGACGACCTGCGCCGGCGCGAGCCGGGCCTCGCCACCGTGCTCGTGACGCATCATCTGGAGGAGTTGCCCGCCAGCACTACCCATGCACTGCTGCTGCGCGGCGGGCGAGTGCTGGCCTCGGGCAGCGCCGGCGACGTGCTCACCTCGGAACTTGCCAGCGCCTGCTTCGGCCATCGAGTCGCGATCCATCGTTATGGCAGCCGCTGGGCCGCGGTCTCCGTGCAATGACTGGCCGCTCAGCGATGACGGGCGCTCAGCGATGGCTGGCCGCTCAGCGATGGCCGGCCCGCGCAGTGCCGCTGGTCAGTCGGCCAGCCGGAACGTCTCATCCGGGATCAGCTCGGTGACGTCCATCTGCGCCTTCTGCAGCGTGCCCGAGTAGTCCCAGTTCATTGACTGCCAGCGGGTGAACTGGTCGAGCACCCACACGCCGGACTGGCGAGAGCCGTTGCCGGACTTGCCGTTGCCGCCGAACGGCAGGTGGGCCTCGGCGCCGGAAGTGGAGTTGTTGACGCTGACCATGCCCGCGCTGATGCCGCGGCGGAACCGGAAGGCCTCGGCCGGGTCGCCGGTGAAGATCGATGCGGACAGTCCGTAGCCGGGCGCATTGGCCAGCCGGATGGCCTCGGCCAGGTCGGAGTAGGTCATCAGGCCGACCACCGGGCCGAACGTCTCTTCCCGGAAGAGCGCGTCGTCCGCGCGCAGGCCGGCCACGATCACCGGATGGTAATAAAGCCCGGCTGCGGGGTCGCCGACGAAGCCGGGCCTGGCGTTCTGCGCGGTGATCCGGCCGGTGCCGTTCGAGCCGAGCAGCCGGTGGTGCGGCTCGATCCAGGTCAGGTATTCCTCGAACCGCTCGGCGAACCGCTGGTTGAGCATCGGCCCGTACACCACGCCGGCGAACGGGTCACCGACCGGAGCGTTGCGCACCGCCTCGTCAAGCCGCACGGTGAACCGATCGGCGACGTCCTCGTGCACGATCACGGTGCCGAGCGAGGTGCAGCGCTGCCCGGCCGTGCCGAATCCGGAGAACAGTGCCGCCGACACGGCCAGGTCGATGTCCGCGCTCGGCGTGACCACCATCGGGTTCTTGCCGCCCAGTTCCAGGCACGGCGATTGCAGGTACCGCCCCGCCAGTTCGCCGATGCGCGCGCCGACCGCGCTGGACCCGGTGAACCCGATCTTGTCCAGGCGGCCGCCGGCCAGCGACTGCCCGAGCCCGGCGAAGGTCTGCTCCCCGTCGGCGAGCACCAGGTTCAGTACCCCGTCGGGCAGCCCGCCGCCATGGGTGAGCAGGTCGAACAGGGCGCGCGCGCTCGCCGCGGCGTAATCGGCCGGCTTCCATACCACCGCGTTACCGCAGAGCAATGCGGGAACGAGGTACCAGGCGGGGACCGCTACCGGGAAGTTCCCGGCAGTTATCACCGCCACAACCCCAACCGGATTGCGGAACGTGAACAACTGCTTGTCGGGCATTTCGCTAGGCACCGTCTGGCCGTAGAGCCGGCGGCCCTCGCCGAGGAAGAAGTCGCAGGTGTCGATGATTTCCCTGACCTCGCCGAGAGCCTCGGCGTAAGGCTTGCCCGTTTCCGTGGTCACCAGGCGCGCCAGCCGCTCGGCGTTGGCTTCCACCAGCCGGCCGATGTGCGCGATCGCGCGGCCGCGGACCGGGGCGGGGATGTCTGACCAGGACGGCTGGGCCTCGCGGGCGGCCAGGGCGGCAGCCGCGAACGTGCCCGCGTCGCCGAGTTCGATGTCGGCGACAACCTCGGCCGTGCGGGCGGGGCTGACCGACCGCAGCCGGCCGCCGGGTGCGCCCGGCACCTCCCGGCCCGCGACGACGGACGTGATGCTAAGGCTCATCAGGGCTCCTCCCGGTGCGCGCAGCGCGGCTGGCATGACCAACTGTCTACCCTGCCCGCGCCCGTTCCCGGTCAAGGAGCGCTCGCGGCTCGGCGTCGGTGCCGCTGGACGCTAAGGTTGGGCGGGTGACGGCTGACGGCGGCCCCGAGTGACCTCGGCGACATCGATGTCGCGGCGCGCGGCGGACGACGGAGACCTCGGCACGCTCTCAGATTTCCTTGCCGGGGGATACGTCGAGGACGCCGTTTTCGCGCTGCGGCCCGGCTACCGTGCCATGCTGCTGGCCGTCGACGGAATCGCCGGCGGTCCGAGCGACCACGCCAGCGACGCCCTGCTCGCCAAGGCCGAGGCCGCCGCCGCGGCGGCGCTCCGCGGCCGGCCGGCTGAGCAGCTCCCGCACGTGGCGGCGTGGCGGGAAGCGTACCGGGCATTCGGGGCCAAGCCGCAGCGCACCCGCAACAGCCTGGAGGCTCTGCTGCGCCGGGCGGCGTCCGGCCTGCCCCGCGTGAACCGGCTCACCGACTGCTACAACGCGATCTGCGTGCTGCACCAGGTCCCGATCGGCGGGGAGGATCTGACCCGTTATGCCGGGGCGCCGCGGCTGGTCCGCGCGACCGGCGACGAGCCTTTCGACACCGTCGCCGATGGCGTCGCGGTCACCGAGCACCCTGACCCCGGCGAGGTGGTGTGGTGCGACGACGCGGGCGTGACCTGCCGTCGGTGGAACTGGCGCCAGGCACGCCGCACCCAGCTCACCGAGGCGACGACTGCGGCGCTGTTCATCATCGACGCCCTCGACCCGATGACCGACGAGGCACTCCACGCTGCTGCCGACGACCTGACCGCACGCCTGACCCAGCTTGGCCCGGGCGTGCGGACCGTCGGCCGGCTGATAGCCGCCGCCCGGTGACCGGGCACAGCAAGCGAAGGGCCGGACCCAGACCGCGGGCGACAGCCAGGTTCCAGCGGTCCGGTACAGTCCTGCTGACACAGGTTCCCGACCAGATCGAGGCACCATGACCACGACCCGGCGCATGCTCGCGCCGCTGCGCCCCGCCGCCCGTGTCCTGACCGGATCGACCTACGTGCTGCTCGGCCTGGACGCCGTCCGCGCGCCGGGCGGGCGCGTCGAGCAGGCAGGCCCGCTGCTGGCCGCGATGCGCAAGTGGGCGCCGCTGCCGGAGGATGACGAGCTCGTCGTGCGGGGTAACGCGGCCGTGCAGGTGGCGGCAGGAACGCTGCTGGCGCTGGGCATCGCGCCGCGGCTGTCCGCGCTGGCCCTGGCGGGCTCCCTGATTCCGACGACCCTGGCCGGGCATGCGTACTGGACCGTCGAGGATCCGGCCGCGCGCAAGATGCAGCGCATCCAGTTCCACAAGAACATGGCCATGATCGGCGGGCTGCTGTTCGCGGCGCTCGACGAGCCCTGAGCCACGGCAGGTGCCCGCGTCCGAGCTGACGCTGCAACTGCTCGGCGGCTCGGCCGGCCGGCCGTCGGGCGGCGCGGTAGGCGGCGCATGCGCGGCCGAGCTTGAGGCTCTGCACGCCGAGGTATACCGGACGCTGCCGTACGCGGGCGATCTCGATCCCGGTCGGCTGGCCGGCCGGTTCGGGGTGCAGTGCCGCCAGCCCGGCTTCGTGCTCGCGGTCGCCCGCAGCGGCGGCTACCTGATCGGCTGCGCGACCGGACTGCCGCTGCGGCCGTCGACCTCATGGTGGCGGGGCTTGACCGCGCCGCTGGCCGACGAGGTCACTGCCGAGTCGCCAGGTCGCACATTCGCGCTCGTCGAACTGATGGTGCTGGCATCGTGGCGACGGCAGGGCATCGGCCGTTCCCTGCACGACCTGATCCTGTCCGGTCGGCCAGAGGAACGGGCGACGCTGGTTGTGCCGCAGGGCGCCACCGCGGCGCAGGCCGCGTTCCAGCGCTGGGGCTGGCGGAAGGTCGCGCGCACCCGCAGCGTGTCACCGGGGGCGCACGCTTGCGACCTGCTCGTGCTGGACCTCGGCGAAGACGCCAGCCCGGCGGATGACTTGCCAGCGGTGCCTGCTCCCGACCAGTGCGGTGATTACTGACTGGATAGTAACCAGGTACATCAGCTGCCGGTAGACGACCTGCTGCAGCGGAAGCAGCCACAGGACCCGCAGCCGCTCTGAGTCAAGCCTCAGCGCGTAGCCGCCCGCGATGCCCTGCAACAGCATGAACGACAGCCAGAAGAGCCCTACCTGCAGCGGGTTGAGGAATAGCAGCCCGTAGATGGAGAAGACGTCCACGACGGGCGCGATCAGCGGGAGCAGGACGTGAAACAAGGCCAGGTAGGTCAGGCAGTACCGGCCGAACCGGCCTGATTTGCCGTGTTCGATCAACGCTCTCTTATGCTTCCACATCGCCTGCATCGTGCCGTACGCCCAGCGGTAACGCTGTCGCCAGAGCTGGCGGAGAGTTGACGGCACCTCCGTCCAGGCGATGGCGTCGGGACAGTACACGACCCGCCATGGCGACCGGCACAGCGCCATGGTCAGGTCGGTGTCCTCGGCAAGCGTCTCCGTGCTGATGCCGCCGACTGCCTCCAGAGCCGCCCGCCGGAAGGCACCGACGGCGCCGGGGACGGTCGGGATGATCCCGAGCATGTCGAAAAGGCGCCGGTCCAGGTTGAACCCCATGACGTACTCGAGATGCTGCGAGCCGCCGAGGAAGCTGCGGCGGTTACCCACCTTGGTGTTGCCGCTGACCGCCCCGACGTCGCTTGGAGCGATTGCCGCGACGAGGTGGCTGATGGTAGTCGGCTCGAAGACGGTGTCGCCATCGACGAGCACCAGGATGTCGCTGCGGGCCTCGGCGATGCCCCGGCTCAGCGCCCCTGGCTTGCCTGTGTTGCGCTGGCTGATGACCCTGACGCCGCGGATGCGGAGGCTCCGCGCGATCGCCGCGGTGTCGTCGGAGGAGCCGTCGTCGACGACGATGATCTCGAGCCTGCCCCGGTAGTCACTGGCTGCCATCGAGCGGACCGTGGCCGCGATACCGGCCGCCTCGTTGTAAGCGGGAATCACCACCGACACGTCCGGCAGGTAGCCTGGCCAGCCGCGGCGGGGGCGCTGGGTCCGGCGCAGCTCCTCTCGCCGTCGGTGCGCCCGTGCGAAGGCGAGCAGAACGAGCAGCCTGATCACCAGCAGGACGCTGGCCGCGATCAGGAAGATGGCGAGTACGGCGATGGTGTGGTCAGCGGCCTCCTGGGTCCGGACCAGCACGAGACCCACGAGCCGCTGCTGCTGCGTGGCGCGGACGTCTCCGGACGGAAGGCCCAGGGCCTGGGTAACGGTGGTGAACCGGTACCCCTTGGCCCGCAGCCGCATGATTATCTGAGGCAGCGCGGCCACCGTCTGGCTGCGGTTGCCGCCTCCGTCGTGCATCATGATGATGGCACCGCGCCCGCCCGAGGGCATCGCGGCGGCCACTATCTTGGCGACGCCGGGCCTGGTCCAGTCCCGCGTGTCGAGGTTGGTGAATACGACGAAGTAGCCGTCACCGACGGCCTGCCTTGCGGCATGCCAGTCCGCCGCAGTGATCGCGTCCGGCTCCGACGAATAGGGCATGCGGAGCAGCCGCGTGTGGATGTCGGCCGCGCCGGCCAGCGCGTTCTGCGTGAGCGTCAGCTCGAAGCCCTCGCGCCAGCCCGCGGTCGCGAGATTGGTGTGCGTGTAGGTGTGCGAGCCTACCTCGCTGCCCGCGCGCAGTTCAGCGCGCACCAGACCGGGGTAGCTCGCGACGTGCGCTCCGACTAGGAAGAAAGTGGCGGGGACGTGAAACTTGCGCAGCACCGCTATTATTTTCGGCGTCCAGTTCGGGTCGGGGCCGTCATCGAAGGTCAGGGCAACGGTATGGCGCGGCATTGAATAGCTGTGCACCGCGTGGCCGGTCAAGCCGATGACCGGCCCGCCACCGGTGATTGCAGCGGGTGCCGGTGCCGCGTGCGGGATCGGCGGCGGCTCGGTGGCGTTGTTCACGCCGAGCACGCCGCGCGTGTAGCCCTCGATGACCAGGCCAATGACGAACACCAGCACTATGAGGCTGACCAGCAGCCAATGTCCTCGCGGCGTCGTGCTCTTGCGATGGCTGCTCGGCCGGTGGCTTTTAGCACGGCCGCCCGCTGCCGGCCGTTCGGCCTGCGCCTTGTGATACGCGGTGACTGCCTGCCCGCGCTCAGCGCCCATTGCTCTTATGCGGGTTGGGTGATTTCGAGTGGCCCGGCGGAGTGTGCCCTGGTTGAGTGGGCGTCGGTGATGGCGAGCCACTGCCCGACGGCGTGACGCTGGGCGACGGTGAACCGCTGCGCGGCGGCTGGCTGCTCGGTCCTGGCGAGCCGCTCACCGGCGGTGAACTGGACTTGCCTCCTGGTGGCAGTTGCGCCGACGGGGATGGCGCGGCCCCGCCCTGCGCGTCCGCCGGTGACGAGCCGTGGCCGCCCGACGGGGCATGGCTGCCTCCGATCTGGCTTGCGGCGCCCGACGGCTGGACAAGCCGCGCGGCCCAGTCAGTGAAGGGTGCTTGCGGCCCGCCTGCCATCGCCACGACTACGGCGCCCATGCACAGCGCCAGCACGGCCGCCGCGCCCACGCCGACACGCCGCAGCAGGCGTCTGCGCCGACCAGACGGGTCGGCAAATACGGGCTGAGCCATGACGAAGACTTTAACGGTGCAAGAACCCGCACACGCGTGAAATCCCCATGCCTGCGGCCGGGGAGGCGCGCCCCGGCTGACTGGCGCGGCCAGCGCGAAGGCCGGGCCGGGCACGCCCCAAGTGCGGCGCGCCCGGCTCACCGGCCGGTGCCTAAGCTCCGGCTGGTGAGCCGGCCCAGATATCTAAGGCGCTATCTGAGCGGGGACGGGGTTAGGACTGTGTCGCAGTACGTCGAATCCGCGCCAAACGGCCCGCCGCATAGCGGCTTAGTGGCGAACTGGAAACCCTGTCCGTAGCCGGATGTCGTACCGGGATAGTCGGCGCCGAAGGTGACGGAAGGTCCGGCGGAGTTGGCTGCGTACCAGGGGTAG
>DAHVAR010000085.1 GCA_027314515.1 Actinomycetota bacterium | reverse complement strand
TACGCCCCTCCGGGTTACGGTCCGCCGCAGGGCTACGACCCGGCAGGCCATCCAACGCAGGCATACCGGGAGCCGGGCCGGCGACCGCCGGTCTACGAGGAGCCCGGTTACGACGGCGCAGGGGGCGGCACACTCCGGCTGCCCTACCCTCCCGATACGCGCCGCGCTCCCCGCCCGGCCCGGCGAGGGCCGGCCGGACCGCTGCCACCGGAGGCGCGTCCCGGCCGGCCGGGCGGCCCTGGCCAGCCGTCCGCGGCCCCGCGCGCCGCCGCGGAGGCGATGACGGCCTCGGTCGTCCGGTCCGGCGGCGTCATGGCAGTCGGTACCTTGGGCTCCAGGCTTACCGGGTTCGTCCGCACGCTGGTGCAGGCGTCCGTACTCGGCTCGCTGGGCATCGCCGCTGCCTACAACCTGTCCAACACGATGCCCAACGTCGTCTACAACCTGGCCCTCGGCGGCATCCTGACCAGCGTGATCGTGCCGCTGATCGTGGCCGCGGGCAGGCGGGGCGCCGACTACGGCGAGAGCTACGACCAGCGGCTATTCACACTGATCACGTTCGCGCTGGCCGGCCTCACCTTCGTCGCCACGCTGGCCGCCGTCCCGATCGTGCAGGTCTACCGGGGCAGCGGGGTCACTGGACCCACGCTGCACCTCACCGAGATCCTTGCCGTCTTCTTCATCCCGCAGATCTTCTTCTACGGGGTGAGCTCGCTGATCAGCGCGATACTCAACTCCCGCGGCAGCTTCGCCGCGCCGATGTGGACGCCGATCGTCAACAACGTTGTCGTGATCGCGGTGCTCGGGCTGTACGCCGCCACGGACGGCCAGAGCGGGAAGCCGCCGATCCACGGCACCGGCGTCGCGCTGCTCGGCATCGGCACCACGCTGGGCATCGTTGCGCAGACCGTGGCGCTAGTGCCGGCCATGCGGCGTGTCGGCTTCCGCTGGCGTCCCCGGCTGGACTTCCGGCGGGCTGAGGTAGCCGAGATCGGACGGATGGGCGGCTGGCTGACCGGCTACATCGCGGCGACACAGGTCGCCTACCTTGTCACCACCAAGCTGGCCGGTGACACCCGGCAGGGGACCGGCATCACCGAGTACAACTACGCCTGGCTGCTCTTCCAGCTGCCCTATGCGGTCGTCGGCATCTCGGTCATCACCGCGCTGCTGCCGCGGATGAGCTCGCATGCCTCGCAGCGCCGGTTCGGGCACGTCCGCCAGGACTTCTCCACCGGGGTCAGGCTCTCCGCCACGATCGTGGTGCCGTGCTCGCTGGTGCTGGCCGCCCTCGGCCCTTCGCTCGGCGTGCTCTTGTTCGGCCGTCACGCCTACGGCCTGGCCGCGGCGCGGGAGACCGGGGTGGTGCTGGCCGTCTTCTGCCTGGGCCTGCTGCCCTACATGATCTTCCAGCTCCAGCTCCGGGTGTTCTACTCCGTGCACGACAGCAAGACTCCCGCACTGATCGGCCTGGTGACGATGGCGGTGAACATCGTCGCGAACCTGATCGCGCTGAGCGCGCTGCCGAAATCCGTGCTCGTGGCGGGGCTCGCCGCCGGGTTCGGCCTGTCGAACGTGGCCGGGCTGCTGATCGCCTGGCGGATCCTGAAAAGGCGGCTGCACGGGCTCGACGGGTTCCGCATCGGCCAGTCGCTGGTGCGCATGCACGCCGCGACCTTGCCGGGAGCACTGGTGGCGGTGCTGGTGGGGATGCTGGCCCATAACGCGATCGTCGTCGTCTTGATCGGCGGTGGCCTCGCCGCGGGCATGTACCTGCTCTTCGCCAGGGCGCTGAGGATCGAGGAGCTCACCAACCTCACCCAGACCGTGCGGGCCAGGCTGGGCCGGTGACGTCTTAAGTGGGTAACGGTTTGCAGCCGGCTGGGGACAGGAGGGCCCGTCGTGGCGGGCGCGGCCTAGCATGGTGTGCAGCACCACGCCTTGGCTCAGACCGTTTGATGACCGACACCCCTGGGGGGAGGTTCGAGGGCCTGCGAGCCGTTGACCCGCAATCATGAGCACTTTCACGTCAGAACCAGGTGTCAGACTCGGCGGCCGGTACCGGCTCGAGGACCGGCTCGCCGCGGCTGTGGGCTGGGCTGCCTGGAAGGCCATCGACGAGATCCTGGCCCGGCCAGTCAGGGTCATCACGTTCGCCGCCGGGTTCCCGCGGCTCGAGCAGACGGTGACTGCGGCCCGGGCAGCGAGCCGCCTGACTGATACCCGGCTGACACAGGTCTTCGACGTCGAAGACGCCTGGGACCACGCCTACATCGTGCTGGAGTGGCCTGTCGGCGAGACGGTCGCCGAACTGGTGGCAGCGGGCCCGATGGAGCCAGCCACCGGCGCCCGGATCGTGGCGGAAGCGGCGGCCGCCCTGTCCGGTGCGCACGCGGCCGGCCTGGCGCACTTGTGCCTGCGGCCGGACAGCGTCCGGTGGACGGCCGGCGGCGGCGTGAAGGTCACCGGCCTCGGCATCGATGCGGCGCTGGCCGGCGAAACGTCGGCGGACCCGGAACGGGCCGATACGCGCGGCCTCGGGCAACTGCTTTACGCCACGCTGACCGGGTTCTGGCCGGGCCTGGATGACCCGGACCTGCCGTCCGCGCCCGAGTCAGACGGTGAGCCGCGGCGGCCGCGCCAAGTGCGGGCGGGGGTTCCGAGCATCCTCGACGACGTGGCGGGCCGGGCATTGGCGCTGCCCGGCCGGGATGGCCATGAGCCATTCACCGCGCCCGCGGAACTTGCTGCCGCGCTGGCCGCTGCCGTCCCGCCGGTGCGGGTGCCGCCAGCCGCGACCGCCCGGCGCGATCCGCGCCAGGACAGCTCCCGGTCAGCCCAGTGGAGCAGCCAGCAGGACGGCGCCGTTCAGCGCACTGCGCCGGAGAGAGCCGGGCTACCCCGCAGTCAGCCTGGCTACGGCCGCGAGCAGGCCGGGCCAGGGGGTCGGCGCACGGTCGTCCGCGCGATCGCGGTCAGCGCGCTCGTGCTGATCGCCGCCGTCGGCGCCAGCGCGGCCGCCATCCACTTGCTGGGCAAGTCGCCGTCCCGGAGCACTAGCCATCGGCCGCACGGTCGATCGGCCCGGTCGGCAGCGCCCGTTTCCACCACGATCACCCCCGTCTGGGCGCGCGGTTTCGACGCACTCACACCGCCGTCGAGAGACCCCTTCGACGAGAACACCCCCGAGGCCGCCAACGTGCTGGACGGCAACCCGCAAGGCTGGCACACCCAGTACTACTTCAGCGCGCTGTTCGGCAATCTCAAGTCCGGCACCGGCTTCATCCTGAACCTGGGCACGGCGGCTAAGGTCAGCTCGGTCCAGGTGACGTTCGGCTCCGCGGTCGGCGCGATCGCGGAGCTCAAGGTGGGCGGCTCCGATGTCCGGAGCCCGGCCAACCTGAGCTCGATGACCACGGTGGCCGGCCCACGGCCAGTTGCGGGCACCTACACGTTCACGATCAGCAAGCCGGTGCCGGGCCAGTACCTGGTGATCTGGTTCACTAAGCTGCCCCCGCTCGCCGGTCAACCGGGAAGATTCGCGGCGAAGATCTACAAAGTGGTCATTACCGGTATGAACTGAGCACTGTCGCTGCCGGGCATCTCCGTGCCGGGACTGCCCTGGGAGTCATTATCATGGGCCACAGGGGCGTGTCCGGCCGCGGCTCAGCTCGTTTCCTTCCCGGCACTTGGTGTCGCGCTACGGTGGGCGTCGCGAGCGCAGTACAGCGCTGCGCGCGCTGCCGGGCACAGGCCACCAGCACGGTGCGTGCCGATGGCGGGGGGAGGGGCAACGGAACCCGATAAGGCATCCAGCCGCTTTTCCCTGCCTGAGCCGCGGAAGCCGGGTGATGTGCGACGGTCCACGCCAGGTGACGACGCTTCGGCGGCCGACGCCGATCTGCTCCAGCGTCACGTGGATGGCGACCCAGCCGCTTTCGGGCTGCTCTTCGAGCGGCATCGCGACCGGCTGTGGGCAGTGGCCATTCGCACTCTGGGTGACCCGGAGGAGGCGGCTGACGCTCTGCAGGATGCGATGATCGCGGCGTTCCGGCGGGCCGCAAGCTTCCGCGGCGATTCGGCGGTGACTACCTGGCTGCACAGGATCGTGGTGAATGCGGCGCTTGACCGCATCCGCCGCCGCGCAGCCCGGCCGACGACCGCTGGCCAGGACGACGAGGCGCTCGACGCGCTCGCCGTGGCCGGCGGTCAGCCACTGTCCGACCCGTCTGGCACCACGGATACCGCGCTGGACATCATGGCAGCGCTCCGCCAGCTTGTTCCTGACCAGCGGGCGGCGCTCGTCCTGGTCGATATGCTCGGCTACTCGATCGCGGATGCGGCGGAAGTACTGGGCGTGTCCGAAGGCACGGTCAAGAGCCGTGCCGCCCGCGGCCGGGCGCGTCTCCTGCCCAGGCTCGCGCACTTGCGGCCGGACGGGACACCGGGCGGGACACCGGGCCGGGACGGCGGGAACCGGAGAGACAATCCGCGCGTCCAACCTAGGCCGGAGGGGGGTGATGAGGTGCTGTGAACCGTCACGTCACCCCTGAGGAGGTAGCCAGGCTCAGTGCCGGCGACCTGCGGGGCAGGAAGGCCGCCGCAGTCGGGCGCCACGTCTCCGAGTGCACAGCGTGCGGCCAGCTGACCGGCCAGCTCTCGGGAGTCTCCACGCTGCTCGCGAGCGCCTCATACCCTGAGATACCGGCCAGTCTGTCCAGCCGGATCGATACCGCGCTCGCCGCCGAGGCAGCTCAGCGGGTCGCCGCGGAGCTGGCTACGGGGGCGGGCCGCAGGGACCTGCCGGCTCGGTCCGGCGCGCGTCGCCGCGGCTGGCTAGGGGCTCCGCAGCCCAGGACCAGCGGCCGCCAGGCTGGCTGGCGGATGCCGGCTCCAGCCTTGCGGGTGCTGGCCACGGCTGGCGCGATCATTCTGGTCGGAACGGGCGGCTACGAGATCGCCAGCCACACCGGCGGCTCACCAAGCGGACCATCAGCCGCTCCCGCCGGCTCCGCGCATGTGCCGCCAGCGGCCCATGCCAACCAGGTCGCCACCGGACCGCAAGTCACCTACCGGCAGAACGGCTCGGCCGAGACCATACGGACTGTAACGTCCGACACCAACTTCCACGCTGCGACGCTTGCCGATCAAGCCGCGGCGGCGGTCACGGAAGCCAAGAAGGACGGCGTCCAGGCGAGCCCGGCGGCCGGCTCTAACGGCGTGTCCGCCCCGGTCGCCTCGGCGTCGGCCGGCGCCGGTCAGCTGAGCACCGGCGCCCCGAACTCGGCTAACGCGGCCAACTCGCAGTCGCAGCTAGCCGGCTGCCTCAGCAGGCTGGTCCCGGCCGGCCAGGTGGTCCTGCTCGTGGAGCGCGCCAGGTACGAGGACGCCAAGGCCACGATCATCGTCGCGGTTCCGGCCTGGGCACGGGACACTAATCCGCCGCAAGACGCCCAGGTCTGGGCGGTCGGCGAGGCTTGCTCGGCTGCCAATGGGGACGTGCTCAGTCATGTTAGAGTCGCTCGCCTTTAGGCACGTCTTGCCGGGGAATCTCCACGACCGGCCGGTGGTTATGCCGGTGCACTCGAGAGGGGCAGGACAACAGTGACCGACATTCGGGACGTAATCGTCATCGGCTCCGGGCCGGCTGGCTATACCGCCGCCCTGTACGCCGCACGGGCAAGGCTGAGCCCGCTAGTGTTCGAGGGCTCGGTTACCTCTGGCGGTGCCCTGATGAACACCACGGATGTCGAGAACTTTCCCGGCTTTCCGGACGGTGTGCTCGGGCCGGACCTGATGGACCAGCTTCGCAAGCAAGCCGAGCGATTCGGCGCCGAACTGCTCGCCGAGGACGTATCCGAGGTGGATCTGCTTGCCACGCCCAAGCTGATCAAGGCTGGCGAGGATACCTACCTGGCCAGGACAGTGATCATCGCGACGGGCTCGGGGTACCGCGAGCTTGGCGTGCCCGGCGAGAAGCGGCTCTCCGGCCACGGCGTTTCCTGGTGCGCTACCTGTGACGGCTTCTTCTTCCGCGAGCAGGACATCGCCGTGATCGGCGGCGGTGACACCGCCATGGAGGAAGCTACGTTCCTCACCAGGTTCGCCCGCAGCGTGACGATTGTGCATCGGCGTGACACCCTGCGCGCCTCGAAGATCATGCAGGACCGGGCGATGGGCAACCCGAAGATCCGGTTCGCCTGGGATAGCGAGGTGACGGAAGTGCTCGGCGACGATCGCGTGACCGGATTGCGGCTGCAGAACGTCAAGACAGGGGCGGCAAGCACGCTCGAGGTAGCCGGGATGTTCGTGGCCATCGGTCATGATCCGCGCAGCGAACTGTTCGCTGGCCAGCTTCCCACTGATTCCGACGGTTACCTGCTGGTGGACCATCCGTACACGCGCACAACGGTCGACGGCGTGTTCGCAGCCGGCGATGTCGTCGACCGGACATACCGCCAGGCGGTGACGGCAGCGGGCACCGGCTGCGCCGCCGCGATTGACGCTGAGCGCTGGCTGGCCGACCACGAGGCGTGAACGACGCTGTACCGAACAGACGGCAGTACCGAACAGACGAAGGGAAGTCCTGGACGTGGGCGCAACCAAGGCAGTGACCGACGCGACCTTTGAGGCCGAGGTGCTCAAGGCGACCAAGCCTGTCATCGTGGACTACTGGGCCGAATGGTGCGGGCCTTGCCGCCAGGTCGCTCCGGTGCTGGAGGAGATCGCTAAGGAGCACGGCGAGAAGATCGACGTCGTGAAGCTCAACGTGGACGAGAACCCCGTCGTTGCCCGGCGCTACGGCATCATGAACATTCCAACGATGAGCGTCTTTAAGGACGGGCAGGTCGTCAAGGAGATCGTCGGCGCACGGCCGAAGTCCGCACTGCTGCGCGACCTCGCCGAGTTCATCTGACTGCGATCTCGGGCGCCCGGTCGGCCCTGTCAGCCGACGTTCACCGCCCGGCCGGCCCTGTCAGCCGACGTTCACCGGCCCGGCCGACGTGTGCAGACCGGGCGGGGCCGTACCACAGCCGCCGCTTGAAGCCTGGGCGGCGCTCAGGCGAGCCGCAGCGAGCGTTCCGGCGATATGGAGCCGAGTAGCCGCTCCAGGGCGACTTCCACGTCCTCGCGCCACGACAGCGCGGTCTTGAGTTCCAGGCGAAGCCGCGGGTACCTCGGGTGGGGCCGGACCGTCTTGAAGCCAACCGACAGCAGGAAGTCGACGGGCACGACGCACGTGGGCTGGGTCCACTGGTTATCGCCGAAAGCCTCGATCGCCTTGATGCCACGGCGGGTTAGGTCCTTCGCGAGTCCTTGCACCAGCATGCGGCCCAGGCCGCCGCCGGCGAACTCCGACATCACGTGCGCCGTCATCAGCAGTACCGCGTCGGCACTCACCGGGCTGGTGGGAAAGGCTACCGAGCGGGGCGCGTACGTCGGTGGCGCGTAGGTCAGGTAGCCGGCCGGGACCCCGTCCACGTACACGATCTTGCCGCAGCTCCCCCATTCGAGCAGTACCGAGGAGATCCAGGCTTCCTTTTCGAGCGCCGGATCTCCGACCTCGATCGCACGGGCCTGGCTGACGGGATCGACCTCCCAGAACACGCAACGGCGGCACCTTGGCGGGAGGTCGTCAAGATTGTCCAGCGTGATACTCGCGAGTCGGCGCGACACCTGCCACCCCTGCCGGTCGAAAGGCCGTGACAAAGCCGATGCCAACTGGCCCTATAGCCGGGCAACTGCTTTCGCAGTTCCCATTCCTCACGGTCATGGTACCCACCGGCTGCCTGGCCGACCCGCTCTACCGGGCTTCTTGGGCGTTCGGTTACTGCCCAGATACGTGCTGTGGACGCTCCGGATACATACTGTTGGCTAGCCGGAGTTTCCCGGATAAGTTGATTTTGAGTGGCTGAGCTGCCGGGCATGAGGTAGCTGGCCTGGGCAAACAGCGTGTCGGAGCTGGCCGCAGATGCCGATTCTGAGTATTGCCCATTTATGGCGTCGATTGTGGGGAAGAAGCGCGGCAGCGCGACGTACTACTAGCTGGTCGAGTCCGCCCGGGTGAACGGCAAGCCGAGGATCACCTCGCAGGAATACCTGGGCACCGCGGATGAACTGGCCGCGGCGATGCGCGGCGGCGGGCTGGGCCTGCCGGGCCGGGTCCAGCACAAGGACTTCGGCGCGGCCGCCGCCGCGTGGGGGCTGCTGGACGACCTCGGCGTGGCCGGCATCATCGACGAGGTGACCGGGTCGCGGCGGGCTGACGCGGCCGCCAGCACCGGCACCTACCTGGTGCTGGCGGCGCT
>DAHVAR010000072.1 GCA_027314515.1 Actinomycetota bacterium | reverse complement strand
TGCGCGGGCGTGGATCGCGACCGTCTCCGACCGCCATCACCTGCTGGTCCGCCGGCATGTCCGGACCGGCGAACTGGCCTATCACTACTGCTTCATCCCGGGGGGCCGGCCTGTGAGCATGGGCCTGCTGGTCCGCGCGGCCGGGCTGCGCTGGCCGGTGGAAGAGGACTTCGAGTTCGGCAAGGGATGACCTCGCCTGGACCAGTCCCAGGCCCGCCTCTACACGGCGATCACCCGGCACACCGTCCTGGTCATGGCCGCCCTGGCCATCTGTGCCGTCACCGCCGCCCAGCTCAAAGACCGGACCGATACCCAGGCGCCCCCGCCGGCCCGCCCTGGCCAGCCGCCACCCAAAGACCCGGGGATGATCCCGCTGACCATGCCCGAAGTGCGGCGCCTGATCGCCGCCGCCACGGCCCGCCCATCGCCGCCGGGCCACCTGGAGCACTGGTCCGGATGGACGCGCATCCACCAGGCCAGAGCGCGATGGTTCCACCAGCGCACCCGGCTCGAACGAGACCAGGAAATCACCCTGAACGCCCTGGTCACATAACGAATGGCGGCTGCCGTACTAGGCAACCGTCTGCCGTCACCAGGCGCCGTCCTTCATCAGACCAGTATGAGGGCACTTTGAACGTCCCCGAGTTTCGTGCACACTCGGTTTTGTGTGAGCCGCGGGCCGTGGTGGCGTGTTGCTGTGCCGGAGGGGTAACGGCCCTGGCCGGGATCGGCCTGCACCGAGACGGCCGACGGGAGCGGGAGGCGACTGCCTCGAAGCCAACGGCTGCCAATCCGGCGCCCAGTTTGACGCACTGCACGGCTCGCAGCGGCCGGCCCACGACGACGTACTAAGTCCCAGGTCCGCTTAGCTGCGTCAGATAGTCGCCGGTAATCCTTCCGTTTACGACGGTGGCGGTGCCGGTGTAGGTCTGCGTGGCGTTCGCGCATGTGTCGTCAGCTGACAGGTCGAAGGTAACATGGCGGCCGGACTGGCTTACCTCGGTGACCATCTGGCTACCAGTGCAGGCATACCCGGCGACAAACTGCGCGTAAGTCTGACCGCTTGGGTCGAACGCCAGCAGGCTCCAGGCAGCCTGGTAGTCGCCTGATTCGACGTCACCGTAGTACTCGGAGATCACCGACCAAGGGCTGCCCGCGATTATGCTGGTCGTTGGTGATGGGCTTGTCGTTGGCGCTGGCGATGTGCTGGCCGGTGTCGAGGATGTCCGCGTCGCTGGCTGCAGGCGAAGTTGTGGCTCGGGCGGCCGCAGGGTTAGGGATCGATGGCAGCGGCGCAGGTCTCAGCAGGTAGAAAGCACCGATCCCCAGTGCGATGCAAGCGGCGATCGCAACCAGTGCGGCTGCGGATGCCCTGTTCATGCCGACCCCGTCCCGGCATCCAAAGGCCAGAGCTCAGGCCCGCCGCTGGTGTATTCGGCGACTTGGCCCGCGAAGCGGGCAACGATCACGGTAAAGAACCCGTCCTGCGGTTCACTGAGTACAAGGGTTTCGGGTACCACGGTATCCTTGCCGGTGGCGCAGTCGGGGATACAGGACTGCAAGGTACGGGACCCGGTGCCCACTGCCTCGGTGGCGTTCCAGGCGGACCACTTGATGCCGGTGATGACGTCGCCACCATCACCCGACAGCCCGATGTAGGAGGGCTTGATGCCCTGCCAGCTGCCTGCTTTGAGTTCGGGCAGTTGCCCGGCCGCGATCTGCGCGGTTCGGCTGGCCGCCGAGTGCAGGTTAACCGAGGGCAGTGGCTTGGGTCGCAGCAGAATCACCGCTGCGAGCCCGGCGCCAGTCAGCAGCAGCGCGCCAAGCACGTTCAGGATGACGCGGCTCACTGCTAGCTGCCCGTGGCCGGGACAACCGACACGAAATTCATCCCGCTGGGGCACTGGTACACACCACCGGTCACAACAGGGCTGGCAAGCTGGATGGACTGCACGTCAAAGGTGGTGTTATCGGTGGTCGAGTTCCAGCAGATACCAAGCCTCGCCGTGCTGGCCTGTTGCGCAGTCTTGGATGCCTGCTGCTGGGCCTGTTCGACCTGCAGAAGCTGCCGTGTCACCGCCTGCTCCTGTGACCGGTAGCTCAGCACGAGGACGATGCAGACGACGGCGACCACCAAGGCGACCGCCGAGACGACGACAACGATCAGGCGGGTAGGCGCCATTGCTCCCGGCTGTGGCTCACTCACGGCTTCCTCCGTATTTCCGACCCCAGATCAAAGACGCGTCAGTTGTGAGCGAATAGTACGGCTGCTCAGTAGTTGCCGGGTACTGGAAAGGCCAACAGAAAGGCCCGACGGCTATTACGGCAGCCGCCATTCGGTTCGTGACCTGCGGCTGTGCGGGCTGGGACGGACACGGCGTGTCTGCCGTAAATAGCGCAGCCGCCTCATGATCATGTTTGTGTGACGAAACAGCAATCTAAGGCGGCTGCTGCCGTCAGGG
>DAHVAR010000071.1 GCA_027314515.1 Actinomycetota bacterium | reverse complement strand
TGCGCGGGCGTGGATCGCGACCGTCTCCGACCGCCATCACCTGCTGGTCCGCCGGCATGTCCGGACCGGCGAACTGGCCTATCACTACTGCTTCATCCCGGGGGGCCGGCCTGTGAGCATGGGCCTGCTGGTCCGCGCGGCGCCGCCCGGCCGGGACCCGTCACGGCGACCAGCACCTGGCCAACGTGCTCGTCGAGTGCGCCTGGGCGGCCTCCCGGACCAAGACCCGGCCCGGCGCCCAGTTCCACCGCCTGGTCCGCCGCTTCGGCGGGCACCGCAACACCCGCGCGAAGAAGAAGGCGGCCATCGCGGTCGCCCATATCCTGATCCTGATCATCTACTGCGTCCTGGACCGCCACCAGCCCTACCAGGAACTCGGCGAGGACTTCTACACCAAGCGCCAGGACCCCGAACGCTACAAGGACAAGCTCGTAGCCCGGCTCGCCAGCCTCGGCTACACCGTCACCGTGCAACCCGCCCAGGCCGCCTGACCCACCGCACCACAGAACCCGGCTCCGCTGACGCTCCGCCGGGCGCTGCCGCGTGCCCGGTTACGGTCCAGTTTCCTCTCAGACCCGGGGATGATCCCGCTGACCATGCCCGAAGTGCGGCGCCTGATCGCCGCCACGGCCCGCCCATCGCCACCGGGCCACCTGGAGCACTGGTCCGGATGGACACGCGTCCACCAGGCCAGAGCGCGATGGTTCCACCAGCGCACCCGGCTCGAACGAGACCAGGAAATCACCCTGAACGCCCTGGTTACATAACGAATGGCGGCTGCCGTACTAGGCGGCAGTTAGAACTTTGGTTGTATTCCCGGCGAGGACCTATAACTTTTTTGCTTCCTAGTTTTAGGTTGGCGGCGTGGAAGCAGCGAATTTTGTCGCTCCGGACTGGGGGATGGCTGTCAAGACCGCGCCAGCCCTGCGTCTTATGTCGCATTCATCCCGAAGCCGCTTAAGCGCGAGCTGGTGCTGACGCCGGAGACCGTGGTGCGCCTGTCGGAGGCCGACGCCGCGCTCGGGCGACTGGCGGGCGCAGGGCGCCTCCTTCCGGACCCCCACCTGCTGGTCAACGCGTATATCACGCGGGAGGCAGTCTCAAGCTCCCGGATCGAGGGCACGCAGGCGTCTGTCACCGAGGTCTTCGACGCCGCCGTCACCGGAGAGACCAAGCGCGACGACATCCGGGAAGTCCGGAACTACGTCGCCGCTCTGGAGCACGGCGTCCGGCGCATGCAAGATGACGACTTCCCGATCTCCCTCCGGCTGATCAAGGAGATGCACAAGATCCTGCTCACCGGAGTGCGGGGTCACGACAAGACGCCGGGTGAGTTCAGGACGACGCAGAACTGGATCGACTCTCCTGATAACCGGCCAACCACGGCGACGTTTGTCCCGCCACCCGTGCATGAGATGTGGCAAGCGCTTGATGACTGGGAGAAGTACCTGCACGACGGCGAGCCGCGGCTGCCGCTGCTCGTCCGGTGCGCGCTTCTGCACTATCAGTTCGAGACCATCCACCCGTTCCTCGACGGCAACGGCCGGATGGGCCGCCTGTTCATTGTCTTGTACCTGATGGGTCGCGGACGTCTGGCCGCACCGCTGCTGTACTTGTCGGGCTACCTCGACCGGCGTAAGAGCGACTACTACGACCGGCTGCAGTACGTACGCGAGCGCGGCCAGGTCACGGAGTGGCTTCAGTTCTTCCTGGACGGCGTCGCCGTGGAGGCAACAGATGCAGTGGACCGGGCAGAGCAGCTGTCTGACCTGCGGGAGGGTTACCGGTCCAGGCTTCAGGGAGGCGGCCGGTCACACCTCGCCGTCGACTTGCTGTTCGCGAATCAGATCCTCACCGTCCGCCACCTCCAGGACCGGCTCGGCCTTAGCCAGCCTGGGGCGAACCAGATGCTGCGCCGGCTGGCTGCGGCTGGGATTGTTCAGGAGATCGGGTCGGGTCCGGGTGTCAGGCACAGATGGATCAGCACTGACGTCCTCAAGGTCCTTGACCCGGAGGCCTAAGCACTGACGGGTCCTGGACGAGAAAACTGACCCTGGGCACCCGCACTCGCACGGGTCGCCGGCTGGCACACAACAGCAAGGCGCGGCGTCCGGTGCCTGCCTCGGCGCCTCAGCGATCGCGGCTGGCCGCACCCGGGGTTGATGGCAGCCGCAGTTGCCTGCCGCCGGGCGTGCGCCCTGGGCCAGCATTGGCGGAGAGGTATCCGGGCCTGCCGCTTACGACAGGGTCTCGACCGCCGCGGTGAAGTCCCCGCCCGCGTCGCCGGTATTGATGACGCTGCTGGGCTCCAGCAGGAGCACCGCGGTCTCGGCATCGGCGCGCGGGCAGTGCTCTGTTCCCCGCGGCACCACGAACAGCTCCCGTGGCCGGAGGACCACCTGACGGTCGCGCAGCTGGATGGTGAGCTCGCCGCTCAGCACGAGGAACAACTCGTCAGTGTCGTCGTGCTTGTGCCAGGTAAACTCGCCCTGGAGCTTCACGATCCGCACGTCGTAGTCGTTTACCTGGGCGATCTTCTTCGGCGACCATTGCTCGGCAAACCGCGCGAGCATGGCGTCGATGTTCACCGCGTCCATGCGGCCATAGTGACACGCACAGCCGTCCGGCGGCATCATCATTTAGCTGCGCACGAAGCAACGCGGGCTCAATGGGTCAGCAGTTGCTTCCGTTCTGGGATGGCGGTCATCCGGTCAGTCGTGCTTGATCGCGTTGGCGGCCATGCGGTGGTCGAAGTAGGTGTCAAAGGTTGACCAGTTAGCGGCGGTGCCGAGGCGATCCTGAACGCCGGCGAGCGCTTGCGCGGCCGCGCTGGCATCATCGCTGGCCCGGTGCAGCTCGGCGAGCTCAGCCGCCGCCCGGCCGCGCTCATCTGCCAGCGCCAGGAGCCTGGCGCCGCGCGGGTCAGCTGAGTGCGTCAGGTACTGCTCCTTAGCGGCCAGGGCCCGCATACGCCTGCGGAGCCCCGGCTAGCTGCGCCAGCCGGCCCTCGAGTGTCGCGAGCTCAGCGCGCACGGCATCCAGGCGCTGCTGAGCTTGCGCGACCCGGTAGCGAGCCGCCTCCGCTGCCGCGTTTTCGCGCGCCAGCGCGTCCTCGCGGGAGCCGTGCAGTGACGCGAGCACGCGCGTCAACGACAGGTGTTCCAGCCGTTCGACGTCCTCTAGCTCAGTCACGCCGGTCGCGAGTTCGGCAGCAGGCACCGCTAGCGCTCCGGCGCTCAGTATCGATGGCATCGCCAACGGGATCGAGTCCTTCGCCGCCTTGGTGCGCTCTCGCGAACTGGAGCGGATAGCGAGATGATCGGCTCATGCGGTATCTGCGAGCGGGACCGGAACGGGACGCCGCCATCCAGCGGATGCGCAATCACTGGGCGGCGCAGGATGCTGCGCTGAGACGAGGGTCGTTTCCGGTCGTCGGTCTGGCCCCGCCCTTTCCTGGCCCTGTTGCCCTGGGCGGGACCGAGAGTGTCAACGGGGAAGTAACCAGAGTCGGGCTGCTGTACGGGGGTCATGATCCTGCTGCGGGTCCTCGGGTGACCGTGTCGACAGCCCCGGCGCCGAGGGACGCCGAATCGCTGCCGGTTGCCGATGTGCTGCGAGACGCGCTGCAAGACGTGCTGCGGGACGAAACTGATGATGCTGACGTGCTGCCGGACCGGGCTGTCGCCGAGGTAACGGTTCTCCTTGACGGCGTTCCTCAGGTGACGCACACGCTCGGCAACGAGCAGGGGTGGGCGGCGATTACCCGGGTCGGGATCGACGGGGTTGCGCTGCTTGTCACGATTGCGGCACACGGCTGGCCGCAGTCCGAGCTTCGCCTGGCACGCGTCGATGATCTAGAACCGTTCCTGGCAGGCCGGCGCGAGCGGGTCGAGGCTGCCCTGGCCCGCGCCGGAACGCAGCCCGGCCCGGAGGACTGGGAGCTGCCTCCGGCCGAGGGCCTCGAGGGCCACCGGGCGCTGGCCGACATGATGGTCGCAATGGCGCGAGCGAACGAAGAGGCAGGCGGACCGCGCCGGGAGGCACCGCTTCCCAGCGGCTACGCGCAGCGGTGGGAAGTCGCGATCAGGGCTCAGATGGCGCTCGCTGGCCAGCCGCGAGAACAAGCCGAGGATGCCGTTCACTCAATGGCCAACCATCTTGGCCAGCTGGCCCGTGCGGCGAGCTGGTTCGGCAACCCGGATCTAGCAGACAGGGCCACAGCCGAGACCATTGCCCATGTTGCGGTCAGCCGGGACGTGCCGAGTGCCGCGGCGCAGCGGGCGTGGTCGGCATACTGGACGCTGCACGGGCAGCGCCCGCGAGAGTTCACGGCGCTGACGGCGGCTCAGGATGCCTGGCTCACCGCATGGCAGCGATGGGCCGAGCGCGGCTAACTTCTGCCGTTGCGGGCTGGCAGTGACGCGGGGGACGGCATAGCGTCACTGGCGGTCGGTCCGCCGCCGGAAGCGCTGCCAGGCCTGCTCGTGCCGGGCCAGGTCCTGCCGTTCGAGGTCCTGGCCGGCGGAGTCGAGGGCGGTTATGGAGACCAGCGCCGCGGTGCGCGGAAGCAGCGTGGCGAAGAACGCGAGGGCGGGATCGGGCAAGGTTGCCAGCGGCGGCAAGTCGAGGTGCTCGCCGTCGCCCAGCTGAACTCGCAGCCGCGCCACGCGCGGGTCGGCCCTGACCACGATCCGGCGCATCCCGGTGTCGGAGCCACCGGTGTACACGTTCATGATCGAGTCGGGCCAGAGCGGCGGACCGCCCATGCCGCCCCCGTCAGGCCGGCCGTCGGGGCGGATCGTTTCCAGGAAAGTCCCGAACTCTTCGCCGGTGCCGCCGGCCCGCAGCGTCCAGCGCTCGCCGGACGGCAGCTCACCCGCCGCGATGACTGGTAGCTCCGGTATTGCCATGCCCCCGCTCCTCTCCCCGCCGCCTCTCGGTTACTGCGTCACCCTTGCCGATGGCGGGAGGCCGGCCTGTTCGAGGATCACCGGTATGGCGCTCTGCGCGCCGATGGCCATGACGTGCACGCCGGCCACTCCCGGCAAGGCGGCCAGCTCGGCGATGATCGCACTGCAGAGCTTCTCGCTCTCCGCCATGATCCGGTCCGCGCTCGCGGCGGCCAGCATGTCGGCAATCTGCTCCGGGATGATCACGCCGGGAATCCTGGCCAGGTGCGCGAGCGCACGGTGCGACCGGACCGGCCCGACCCCGGCGAGGATGTGACAGCGTTCGTCCAGGCCGAGATCGCGGACTCGCGCCAGCCAGCGGGCGAAGGCCGGGACGTCGAAGACGAATTGGGTCTGGACGAACTGAGCTCCGGCTTCGATCTTGCTAGCCAGCCGGTAGACCGCCTGGCCGACTGCGTCGGCCGAATCCTGGCTGGCCGGGCCACGGTCGGGCCGGGGCGGGCCAGACGGGTTCTCGACCGCGCCGAGGAACCAGGCGGGCGGAGGCTTGAGCTCACCGCCTGACATCAGCTGTCCCTCGTCGCGCATCGTGGCTGCGACCTTCAGGAGCTGGGTGCTGTCCAGGTCGAATACGGGCTTGGCGTCGGCGTGATCGCCGTGCCGGGGGTGATCGCCGCTCATGATCAGCACGTTCGGGACGCCAAGCGCCGACGCGGACAGCAACTCCGACTGCAGCGCGATCCGGTTCCGGTCACGGCAGGTGAGCTGCATGATCGGCTCGACTCCGGCACCGAGCGCAGCCAGGCTGCCGGCCAGGCTGGACAGCCGGACGGCAGCGCTCTGGTTATCGGTAATGTTCACCGCGTCGACCCAGTCCGCCAGCAGCGCGGCCGTTCTCACGATTGGCGCGGTGTCAGCGCCACGCGGTGGCCCGATCTCGGCGGTGACGGCAAACTCGCCAGCCGCTAGCCGCCGCTGCAACCGGCTGGTGGTAGATGAACGGACCGGATCGAGCTTGCCGTCCGGTTTGTCCGCCATGTAAGCGAGCCTACCGCAGCGCGCCCCTGCTGCCCATGAGCCACAGTGGCCATGGAAGCGCTCGGTCGCGGGCGCCGTTAAGTCAGCCGCGCCGGTCCGCGGTGAACGCCGGGCCTGCGGCAGCCGGGCCGCGGCCGGCGCGTTAGGCCGGGACGGTCGACTTCTCGGTAGTGAGCCTGCGTCGAGCCACGCTGAGGCGGCCAAGCCCGGACAGCGCGCCGATTACCTGAGCCGCCAGCCCCACTGATGCGGAGGTGGACTCGGCGAGGCCGATGGTGTCGATCGAGGCGAGCATCGCGGGCCTGATGTCGGGGACTGCTGCGATCGTCTGGACGCGTGTTCCCGAGTCGCGCGCGTAACCGCAGACCTGCTTGGTGTCAGGCGCCTGCGGGTCGCCCAGCACGAGCATCAGTTCGCTGCCGAGCGCGACGGAATAGATCGTGCCTGCCCGGTCGGACGGCGCGTAACAGACATCTGCCGGCACTGCGCTGCGAACCGCCGGGTACCGCGACCGGAGGGCCGTGACGATAGGGGCGCCGGCCTCCAGCGTGACGCCGGGCTGTATCAGATACGAGAGCTGCCGTGAGTCACCTGCCCGGACCGCGGCCGTCTTCGCCGGGGTGTCCACTATGGTCACGCCCCCCGGTGCCTGGCTGGCGATCGCGGCCGTCGACGCCTGGCCAGGCTGGCCGATCAGCACCAGTTGCTGACCGCGATCGGCGGACCGGCTCGCGGCGGTCTGCGCCGCGGCTACCAGCGGGCAGGTGGCGTCGACGATCGTGGCGCCGCGCCTGACGGCCTCTGCGCGCATCTCGGCGGTCGCCCCGTGCGCGGGGACGACGACGACGTCGCCCGGATCTACCTCTGCCAGGGAGTCGGTGATGACCGCGCCGAGATCACAAAGCGCGATGGCTGTCTCGTCCGGGATCGCGACAGGTGCCAGCACGTGCACTTGCCGGCCGGTACCGCGGCACTCCGCCGCCGCCTGCGTTGCCGCGCTGGCCGCATGCATCGCGCCGCTGCACCATGGACTGCCCGCAAGCAGCAACGTCCGGCTGCCGGACACCGCAGCCCACTCCTCTACCGCGGCTCGCGCGGCCGTCGCCGACAACGCGTCGCCGGGCGCCGCGGCGGCGGCGATCGCGGCCGTCGTGCCATCCTGCTGCGGGCAGGTGGCGAGGTAGAGCCTGGCGTCGAAGTCGCCTGACGGGTCGTCGCAGCGGGGGAAGTCGGCGAGCCGGACGGCCCGGCCCTTAGCGCGGAGCGACCCGGCGACCAGCGGCGCAGCGGGGCAGCTGAGCAGTCCGTGCACCGCGTCGCCGATCTGAGCGGGCACCACCACCTCGTCGCGGTGCACCCTGATGCCGGAAACCTGAATTTCCCGTACCGCTGATCGGCTCATTGGCCTGTCGTCCCCCGGCGCTAGGCTCGCGCGAAGCGGTGCGCTGACTGCACTCCGCCAGTCCCGCCACGACGGCATTCCCGGGCGCGTGCCGCGTTTCTCCCAGGTGCCGGCCAAGATTGCGCATCGGCGAGACCGGTCGGGAGCCGGGCAGATCTGGGTAATGAGCCTTTAGCCAGGATAAGTCCGCCGGCGCGGTATGGCCTACCCAGAAGGGATCTGCCGTCATGTCGAAGACCGACGAGTACCTGGAGAACAACCGGCGCTATGTCGAGGCCTCCGGCGGCAGGCTGGCGCTGCCGCCGACGGCGGGCGTGGCGGTCGTTGCGTGCATGGACGCCCGGCTCAACATCTATGAGATTCTCGGCTTGTCCCCGGGCGAGGCCCACGTGATCCGCAACGCCGGCGGCGCCGTCACCGACGACGCCATCCGGTCCCTGGCTATCAGCCAGCGCCTGCTGGGCACGACCGAGATCATCCTCATCCACCACACCGAATGCGGGATGCTGACCATCACCGACGACGCCTTCAGGGCGTCAATAGCACAGGAGACCGGGATCAGGCCGCCGTGGGCCGCCGAGGCCTTCACCGACCTGGACGATGACGTCCGCCAGTCGATGGCCCGAATCACGGCAAGCCCGTTCGTCCCGCGCACCGACTCGGTCCGCGGCTTCGTTTTCGACGTGTCGACCGGGCGGTTGCGTGAGGTCAGCTGACCGGCGGTGCCGCGGCGCCTGGAGCGTCAGGCCCGGTCGTCCGGCGGATCGGTGGAGATGTCGTTCCGCGGATGGTTATCGCGGCCCTGCTGCTCGGCGAGGAACTGCTCGAATTGCGCACCCAGTTCCTCGGCGGTCGGAACTTGCTCCCCGCTGGCCAGCAAGCTCTCACGGTCGGCGGTGAAGGCGTCGTATTGCTGCTCCAGTGCCTGCACCACCTCGGCCACCTCGGCCGATCCCTCGACCTGACGGGCAATCTCCAGGTCGGTGCGGCGCGCGGACTCGCGCAGCGCGTCACCAGGCAGCACCAGCCCGGTGACGCGCTGCACCGAGTCCAGCAGCGTCACGGCTGCTGCCGGGTAGGCAGCCTGGGCCAGGTAGTGCGGCACGTGCACGGCGAAGCCGATCGCCCCGCGGCCAGCGGCGCCGAGCCGGTACTCGAGCAGGGCCGCGGCGCTGCCGGGCACCTGGAGATTGTCGACCAGCGGCCGGTAGCCCTCGATGAGCTCGGGCTGGGTGGCGTGCGCGGTGACGCCGAGTTGCCTGGTGTGCGGGACACCCATCGGGATCCCGTGGAAGCCCACCGCGAGCCGGACCCGCAGGTCGGCCGATAGCTGCATGACCGCGGCGGTGAACGCCTCCCACTCCCGGTCCGGCTCAAGGCCGGCCAGCAGCAAGAACGGCGTGCCCTCGACGTCGCGCAGCAGCGATACCGCGAGCTCGGGTGCGTCGTAGTCGTCCCAGTGATCCTTGGAGAAGGTCATGACCGGGCGCCTGGACCGGTAATCCAGCAGCGAATCGATGTCGAAACGCGCGATCTGCTCATGCTCGAGGCTGGTCATCAGGTGCGTCGTCAGCAGCCGTCCGGCTGCGCCGGCGTCGATGAATCCGTCCAGGTAGTAGAGCATGACGAGATTGCCGTCAGCATCCGGCGCCGCGGGGCCTGCCTCGTAGAGGTCGGCCGGGTTACGCGCCACGGGTAACAGTCCTCCAAGTTTCACTGTTGGTTACCAGTCTTACCGACGACGGGGCGCAACTGGTAATCCTGGCAGGGTAAACCTACTGGGTTTGCCGGGATCAGCCGGAATCGGCCGCCTGGCGCCGCGAGTCCCAGCGGGCCAGCAGGCCCGCCATCTCGGCGCTGATGAACTCGAAGTAGCGAACCGTCTCGGCCATCCGGACGCCGGCCGGCGAATCCGGGCCGAGGACGCGCACCCCTTCTTCCATCTCGGCGGCCCAGCGGGTGAACTGCCGGTCGCGCAGCCGGACGATGTCCTGCCAGACCTGCTCGGACATCCAGTAATGTTGACGTCGCGAGCCCGGCTCGCCGTCCGCCCCGATAAGCCCCACCTGGAGCAGGTAGCGCACGCCGCCGGAAACCGAGGCAGCGCTGGTCTGCAGCAAGTCGGCGAGTTCCGCTGCCGTCAGCGTGCTGGAGTCCGAGGTCAGCAGCGCAACGAAGATGCGTGCCGGGGTCCGCGGGAAGCCAGCCTGGGTGAGCTGGGCGGTGAACCGCTCGATGAATCCGCGGACCGCTGCCGGGTCGCGGCTGCTGCGCGATCGGGTCGGCGCATGACCGCCGTTGCCTGATGGCGCTGCTGCCGGGCCACTGCCTGGCCGGAGGCCGTTGCCGTCGGCTGGCCCGCCGCTGCCGCGCGCAGCCTCAGGCCGGCGCGCATCGCCGGGGGCGACCGCGGCATCAGCTGACGTTTTAGCTTGCCGGACGGACACGAGTGAGCCAGGACCTCCCCGTTACCCATATCTTCAGGGTTTTATGAATTTGCTGTAAGGTGTCGCTTCGTGAACGCTATCGAAGTCAGCGGCCTGCGCAAAACGTTCGGCACGACGACAGCGCTGGCGGGCCTGGACCTGACGGTGGCTACCGGGGAGGTGCATGGCTTCCTCGGGCCGAACGGAGCCGGGAAGACCACGACGATCCGGGTCCTGCTCGGCTTGCTGCGGGCCGATGGCGGCACGGCGCGACTGCTCGGCGGCGACCCGTGGCGCCAGGCCGTCGACCTGCACCGGCGGCTCGCGTATGTGCCCGGCGACGTGACGCTGTGGCCGACGCTGACCGGCGGCGAGGTCATCGACCTGCTGGGCCGGCTTCGCGGCGGGCTGGAGGCCGGCCGCCGGGCAGAGCTGCTGGACCGGTTCGACCTGGATCCGACGAAGAAGGCACGCACGTACTCGAAGGGGAACCGGCAGAAGGTCGCCCTTATCGCTGCCCTGGCCTCCGATGCCGAGCTGCTGATCCTGGACGAGCCGACATCGGGACTCGACCCGCTGATGGAAGCGGCCTTCCGCGAGTGCGCGGAACAGGAGCGGTCGCGCGGCCGCACCGTGCTGCTGTCCAGCCACATCTTGTCCGAGGTGGAGGCGCTGTGCGACCGGGTGACCATCATCAGGGCCGGACGCACCGTCGAGACCGGCACGCTGGCTGAGATGCGCCATCTGACCAGGACGTCGATAGCCGCGGAGCTGTCCGGCCCGGTTGCCGCCCTGGCAGGACTGGCCGGCGTGCACGACCTGGTCGTGGACACCGGCCAGGATGGTGGCAGCAGGATTCGCTGCGAGGTCGACTCGGACCGGCTCGGCGGCCTGCTGACGCTCCTCGTCGGCGCCGGAGTCCGCACGCTGACCAGCCAGCCGCCGACGCTGGAAGAGCTGTTCCTGCGGCACTACACCGATCCTGATGCCGGCCTGTTCCAGGACGGCCAGCCGGGGGACGGCGCGGCGGGGGACGGCGCGGCGGGGGACGGCCGGGCCGGGCCCGTCGGCCAGGGCGCGGCCGGAAGGCAGCCGTGAGCACGTCGGCTCCCGCGGCGGGACCTGGCATTCCGAGCATTCCGAGCATTCCGGGCGGCACGCGGCCGGGGACTGGCTCAGGCTCCGTGCTTGCCGGGACTGGGCAGCTGACGAGGTTCGCCATGCGGCGGGATCGCTTCATGCTGCCGGCCTGGGTATATGCGCTGACGGTAATCGCGGCCTCGGGCGGTTACGGGCTCAAAGCCGTCTACCGGACAGCGGCCAGCAGGGCCACGCTGGCCACGAGCGTGTACCACGACCAGGCGCTGTCCTTCCTGTACGGGCAGCTACACGGAACTTCGCTCGGCGCCATCACGGCGTGGCGCTACCTTGCCTATGCCGCGCTGGGCGCCGGGCTGATGAACCTGTTCCTGGTGATCAGGCACACCCGCGCGGACGAGGAGACGGGCAGGCTGGAGCTACTGGGCTCGGCGGCAGTCGGCAGGCACGCGCCGCTGGCCGCCGCGCTGCTCGTGGCGTCGGCGGCCAACCTGGCCCTGTTCGTGCTCAGCGCCGTGGTGCTGGCAGCGGGCGGCCTGCCGGTCGCCGGCGCGATCGCCTTCGCGCTGGCGGAGACCGGCTGCGGCCTGGCGCTCGCTGCGGTCAGCGCACTCGCGGCCCAGGTCAGCGCTACCGCACGCGGTGCACGCGGCCTGGTCGTCGCGGCGCTCGCGGCATTCTTCCTGTTCCGCGCCGTGGGGGACTCAGGCGGCAGTCACGGCCTGACCTGGCTGACCTGGCTGTCACCGATCGGCTGGGCCGAGCTAGTCCGGCCGTTTACCGCTGACCGCTGGTGGATGCTGACCGTGCCAGCCGCCGCGGCCGTGCTTGGCACCGCGGTCGCGGTCGCGCTCGGCGCGCACCGGGATCAGGGAGCGGGCCTGGTGGAGTCCGGCAGCGGACCGGCGGGCGCGGGCCGGGTGCTGGCTGGTCCCGCCGGCCTCACCTGGCGGCTGCAGCGCGGTGCGCTGGCCGGCTGGGCCGCCGGGTTCCTGGCGGGCGGACTGGCCATCGGCGTGGTGGCGAAGGGGATCGGGCAGCTGGTCGGCTCCAGCGCGGCAGTCGATAAAGCGCTCACCCGGATCGGCGGCCAAACCGCGTTGACCAGCGCGTATCTCGCCGCCTGCATGAGCCTTGCCGGCCTCGTCGCGGCCGCGTACGCGGTGTCCGCGGTACTGCGGCTCCGCTTTGAGGAGACCGGCGGGCGAGGTGAGCCGGTCCTCGCAGCGGCGGTCGGCAGGCTGCGATGGGGCGGCAGCTGGCTGCTGTTCGCGGCGGTCGGCACGGGCGTCATGCTGCTGGCCGCGGGGGCAGGCATGGGGCTTGGCTATGGGGTGGCCAGTTCCTCGGCGGGAACGCAGCTTCCCCGGCTGATCGGTGCGGCCCTCGCGCAGTGGCCAGCGGCGCTGTGCGTTGCGGCGGTCACGGCTGCCCTCGTCGGCCTGGTGCCGCGGTGGAGCATTCCGGCCGGGTGGGCGGCCGTCGCGATCTGCGGCCTGCTCGGAGTGTTCGGTCCGGCCCTGAACGTGTCGCAGGCAGTGCTGGATATATCGCCGTTCACGCACGTGCCGAAGCTGCCGGGCGGCGCGTTCAGTGTCACGCCGCTGCTCTGGCTGACGGCGACCACCCTGGTGGCGGCGGCGGCCGGGCTGGCAGGCTTGCGCCATCGCGATATTGGCTGAGCCCACCGGGCCGTTAGCTGGCCGGCCTCCTCACGGATGCAGGGTTTCGTGCTCGGCGAGCATCTGGACGTACTGCGCGATCTTCCTGGCGCGCGTCTCCGCGCGCTTGACCGTGCTGATCCGGTACAAGATCGCGTACCGGTTGAGGCTGTTAAGCGTCGCGAAGAAGTCAGCCGCCGCCTCATTCGCCGCGAGCGCGGCAGCCAGGTCATCGGGCACCGTAATGCTGCGCGATCCGGCGTAGGCGGATGCCCACCTGCCGTCGGCCTTGGCACCCTCGACTTCGGCCAGGCCGGCGGGTTGCATGCGCCCGGCCGCGATCAGTGCCTCGGCTTTCTGCGTGTTGATCTTCGACCAGCGGCTGTTCGCCTTGCGCGGCGTGAAGCGCTTCAGCCAGAAGCTGTCGTCCAGGCCCCGGGTCTGGGCATCGATCCAGCCGAAGCACAAGGCCTCATCCAGCGCCTCGGCATAGGACACCGTGCCTTCCGGCGCGCCCTTCCTGGCGATCTTCAGCCACACTCCGCTCGCCGACGCGTGGTGATCGGTGAGCCAGGTATGCCAGGCGGCGGCCGTCGGGAAGGCGACCGGATCGTTCTCGGCTAGCGTCACGCGCTTAGTGAACCAGCCGGGCCTGACAGTCGCGGGTCGCGTGGCCGAGCCAGTGACCTTGACGGGGCGCTGGGTTACCGACCGACGCCCTTCTTTGGGCCACGCTCGGTAACCCATGCCCTTGTCAGCGGCCCTGCCCCTGTCCGCGCAGCATGGCGGTCACGTGGGCGCAGGCAGTCGCCTCGAGTGCCCCGGCCGAAGTGAGGATCCGGGCGGCCAGGCTGTCAGTGTTCCGGTACAAGGCAAGCAGCAGATGCTCGGTGCCGATGTAGTTGTGGCCGAACTCGAGTGCCACCGCGAGCGCGTCCCGAAGAGCCAGCTTGGCTGGCCCGGAGTAAGCCGGCCGCGGCCCGGCGGCGGTCGCCTCGGCGGCTGTTGGCTGCGCGCCGGCTGTTGGGTGCGCGCCGGCTGTTGGCTGCGCGCCGGCTGTTGGCTGCTCGGGGCCTGCTGGTCCGGCCGGTTGGCGCGCTCGACCGTCAGCTGCCCGGACGGCGGCACGGACCGTCTCCTCGCTGACATCCATCGCGGCGAGTGCCCTGGCCGCGAGGCCCTGCGGCTCGCTGAACAGCGCGAGCAGCAGGTGCTCGGTGCCCACGGCGTCGGCGCCGAGTGCGCTCGCAGCCCTCCCAGACTCGGCCATGACGTGCCGGGCCCGGTCGGTGAACCGCTCGAAGGTCGGCGCCGGGGTCGAGGCGGCAATGTGGGAGGCCAGCGCGGTCGCGAATCGCTTGTGCGCCGCCTGCTTGGTCACGCCGAGCGCAGCGCTGATCTCCGTCCAGGACCGGCCGTCCCGGCGGCAGCGGTCCACGAAGTGCCCGAGCAGGGCATCGGTGGTCTCCTCCAGTTGCGCGGCCGCGGCGGCGGCCGTGACAAGCTGGTCGAGAGGCTGGTCGGAGCTGGAGTCCTGCCGGACTATCTCGATGAGCTCCTGAAGCGAGGGTGGAGGTGCCATAGGTCAACCATAGGTTGACCCCCACGGCGGCGTCAACTTTGCGTTGACCAACTGTTGCCTGGTCATAATGGACCGATGGGGGCACCGGAACTGAGGCAGTCGGCCGAAGTGACCCCTCTGGCGGGGGGCAGTTCGCCGCAACCTGGGCAGCCGGCCCAGCTGAGCCATTCGCGGCGCCTGCTGGTCCTGGCGATCTGCTGCATGAGCCTGTTCATCGTCGGCCTCGACGTCACGATCGTCAACGTCGCCCTCCCCTCGATCGGGCGCGAGTTGCATGCCGGCGTGTCCGGCCTGCAATGGATCATCGACGCTTACACCCTCGTGCTGGCCAGCTTGCTGATGCTGTCCGGGTCGACCGCTGACCGGCTCGGCAGGCGGCGGACGTTCCAGACGGGGCTGGTGCTGTTCACCGCCGGATCGCTGCTCTGCAGCCTGGCGCCTGGCCTCGGCTGGCTGGTCGCGTTCCGCATGCTGCAGGCTGTCGGCGGCTCCATGCTTAACCCGGTCGCGATGTCGATCATCGCCAACACGTTCATCGAGCCGCGGGAACGGGCCAGGGCCATCGGCATCTGGGGCGGGGTGATCGGGCTCAGCATGGCACTCGGGCCGATCGCCGGCGGCCTGCTGGTCGAGACGGTCGGCTGGCGCGGCATCTTCTGGGTCAACGTCCCGGTCGGGATCGCGGCTCTCGCGCTGACGGCCCTGTTCGTGCCCGAATCCAGGGCACCCCGGCGGCGCAAGCTCGATCCGATCGGCCAGTTGCTGATCATCGTGCTGCTGGCGGCACTGGTCTATGCGCTGATCGAAGGGCCTGGCTCCGGCTGGACGTCGCCGAAGATACTCGGCTGCTTCGGCCTGGCCGTCGCGGCACTGCTGACGCTGGCCGCCTACGAGCCCCGGTGCGCCGAGCCGCTGATCGATCCGCGGTTCTTCCGCAGCGCACCGTTTTCCGGCGCCGTCGTGATCGCTATCTGCGCGTTCGCGACGCTGGGCGGCTTCCTCCTGGTCAACACGCTGTACCTGCAGGATGTGCGCGGCTTCACGCCGCTGCTGGCCGGTGCCTACACGCTGCCGATGGCCGCGATGACGGCGATCTGCTCGCCGCTGTCCGGCCGGCTCGTCGGCGCACGCGGGACCCGTCCGCCGCTGCTGACGGCCGGGCTCAGCATCACCGCCGCCGGAGTGATCATGGCCCATGTCGCCAGCGACACGGCGACGATCACCCTGCTCGTCAGCTACGTGCTGTTCGGCCTGGGCTTCGGCATGGTCAACGCTCCGATCACGAACAGCACGGTCTCCGGAATGCCGAGGGAGCAAGCCGGAGTCGCGGCGGGCGTCGCCTCCACTAGCAGGCAGATCGGCTCGTCGCTCGGCGTGGCGGTGATCGGCTCGGCCACCATCTCGGCGCTGCACGGGCCGTTCCGGCTGGGCTTTGCCACCGCCAGCCACGCGGGCTGGTGGATCGTGACCGGCTGCGGCGTGGTGATCTTCGTGTTCGGCCTGCTGGTAAGCGGGCGCTGGGCCCATCAGACAGCGCTCCGGACGGCCAGCCGCATGGTGCCAGGCGACGGCGCCCAGGCAGGAACCGGGCCGGATGACGCTCCGGTACCGGTGGAAGCGGGCCAGCCGGCAGCGGGCCAGCCGGCAGCGAGCCAGCCGGCAGCCAGCCAGTCGGCGGCGGGCCAGTCGCCGGAGGGTCGCCCGGCCGGTGGTCAGCCAGCGGGGTCAGGCACGCTGGGTCATCCTTGACAACCGCCACGGTCGCAGGACCGTGAAGCCGTATGGTCGAAGGGCGGCAGGAACTGGACTGTCCCCGGAAACTCCCCGCTTAGGGCATCAGCAGGACGCAGCTGGGTAAAAAGCTCGTTGCATATGAAACTAATCTGATTGCGTCATATAACGCAGCCCAGGCTAGCCAGGCGGTCATCGGGCAGGCCGCGGAGGTCACTTCCTTGGAAGCTATCCGGCATCGGCTCTGGCTCGCGGTTGGTGCCGCAGCCACGGCCGTGCTCGCCGTCGGCTGCGGTTCGCCGGTCCCGGCTGACAGTTCAGGCGCGGCTGACAGTTCAGGTGCGGCTGGCCGGCCGGCCAGCAGTCAGTCACCGGCGGGCCAGCCGTCGGCCAGCGGGCCATCGCGGCCGGCCGACGGGGTGAACTCGCCGGCTCAGCCGACCTCAGCGCAGCGGGCGGCCGAAGCGATCCAGGGTCCCGCGGCGGTGCCGACGGCCGCGCAACTGGCCGCGCTGAAGGGGCAGTCGGCTGAGATCGCCAGGCTCTCACCGCAGCAGATGGCCGGCCAGCGCGTCATCTACAGTTACCCCGGCTTGTCGGTTCCGGCTAGCTTGCTGCGGATGATCCGGCGGGGCGATGTCGGCGGCGTCATCTTCTTCGGCGCCAACATCTCTAGCCGGGCTCAGCTGCGCGCCGTCATCAGGCAACTGATCAGGGCCAACGGGGCGGTCACGAATCCGGCCCGGAATTATCCGTTGCTGCTGATGACTGATCAGGAGGGCGGACTCGTGCGCCGCCTGCCATGGGCCGGGCCGTTCCTGTCCGAAGCGCAGATTGGCGCGTCGGCGACGCCAGCCGCGGCGGCGGCCCTCGCCGGCTCGCAGGCGGCGGCCGGGTTGCGCGCGGTGGGCATGAACGTGAACCTGGCTCCGGTACTTGATGTCTACCGTCAGCCGGGCAACTTCGACGACCAGTTCCAGCGCTCCTACAGCATGAATCCGGCCGTCGTGTCGCAGGCCGCCGCCGCGTTCGTCACCGCGCAGCAGAGCGGCGGCGTGGCGGCCACCGTCAAGCACTTTCCCGGCCTGGGTGACGCAACGGCCGCGCAGGACACCGACAAAGTCCCGGTACGGATCAGGCTGCCGGCGCAGACGCTGCGCAGTGTCGATGAGTTTCCGTACCGGGCGGCGATCAACGCCGGCGCCAAGCTGGCCATGGTGTCGTGGGCCAGCTACCCGGCGCTCGACCGGGCGCTGCCGGCCGGGCTCTCACCGGCCATCATCCAGGGCGAGCTGGAACGACGCCTGGGCTTTACCGGCGTGACGATCACCGATGCGCTCGGAGCCGGCGCCCTGCGAGCCTATGGCTCGCTGCAGGAAAGGGCGATGCTGGCGGGCCGAGCCGGGATGGACGCGCTGCTGTGCACGGGAATCGATGCGCTGCCCGGCTGGAAATGTGTCAAGGGGCTGCGGGACGGGTATACGGACGGCGCTTTGCCGAAGACGGCGTTCCAGGCGCAGCTTGCCCAGCTCCTGCAACTGCGGCAGAGCCTGCCTGCCTGACGGCCGCGCACCGCCGGCCTTCACTGCCGCGTGCCCCGCGCGCGCAGTTCATGGCCCGGCATCGTGCTGCCGCCGCGGCACCGGGCAATACGATGGTGAGCGAGGCCGCCACGGCCACGCGGGAAGGCGAGCGCGCAGTGAATCCGCAGCTATTGCGCAGAGTCGGCGGCACGTCCGTGGCCGTCGCCGTCGTGCTGCTAATCGCCGCGAGCACGGCGGCCGGCCAGCGCCCCGTCTCCCGTGCGACCTCTCAGGCCGGGAACGCGGCAGCGTCCGCTAGCCGAGTCGGCAAGGCCGCGGCGGACACGGTGTCGGTGCAGAGCCCTGAGGCCGCGCTGGCTGCGACGCTGTCGCCGGCCCAGCTTGCCGGGCAGCGCGTCATCTACAGCTATTCCGGGCTGACACCGCCGTCCGCGCTGCTGACGCTCATCCGGCACGGCGAGGTCGGCGGCGTCATCTTCTTCGGCGGGAACTTTGCCAGCGCCGCGCAGGTCACCGCTGCCGTCGCGAAGCTGGTCGCCAACAACAGCCTGGCGCAGAACCCGGCGCACAACTTCCCGCTGCTGCTCATGACGGATCAGGAAGGCGGTCTGGTCAGGCGGTTGCCCGGACCTCCGGTGAACTCGGAAAAGGCGATTGGTTCGCTTCCCACGCCCCATCAGCGGGCCGCGGCGGCGACGGCGGCGGGCCAGGGCGCGGGGCAGAACCTGCTCGGCTTCGGCCTGAACGTGAATCTGGCGCCGGTGCTCGGCGTGTTTCGAGCCCCTGGCGACTTCCTCGACCAGTTCCAGCGCTCGTACAGCATGAACCCCGTTACCGTGTCCAGGATGGGGTCGCTCTTCATCACCGCGCAGCAGGCCACCGGCGTGGCCGCGACGGCGAAGCACTTCCCCGGCCTGGGTGCCGCGACGGCGAGCCAGAACACCGATATCAGGCCAGTCACCATCACCCTGTCGAAGTCCACCCTGCAAGCCGTCGATGAGCTGCCCTACCAGGCCGCCATCGCCGCCGGGGTCAAGCTCGTGATGGTGTCCTGGGCGAAATACCCGAACCTGGGCTCGGCCCGGCCCGCCGGGTTGTCCTCGGTCATCGTTCAAGGGCAACTGCGGCGCCGGCTGGGCTTCACCGGCGTAACGATTACCGACGCGATCGGCGCCGGCGCACTGAGGTCGATCGGATCGATCCAGAACCGCTCGCTGCTCGCCGCGGAAGCCGGCATGCAGCTGATCCTGTCCGCGGCTCAGACTCCGGCCGAGGGCGAGAACGTCCTGGCGGGACTGCAAGCCGGCTACAACGACGGCATTCTCAGCCGCTCGGCTTTCATGGCGACGGTGACGCAGATCCTGACGCTGCGCGGCGGCCTGCCGGATCCGTCGATCGGCTCCGGCCGGGCCTGAGGCCCGGCTCCGCTGCCCGGATCGGTGGCGGTTAAGGCGCAGCCAGCGTCGCGGGCTAGTGCCCGGAGATAGCGTCGATAGCCGCTATCTCGCCGGCGGTCAGCCCGAACCCGAACAGGTCGAAGTTGGCGGCGATCCGCTCTGGCTGCGCTGATTTCGGGATCACGATGATGTCGTGCTCCAGATGCCAGCGCAGAACTACCTGCGCCGTGGTAACGCCGTGCGCAACGGCGATCTTCGCGAGCACGGGGTCGTCCAGGTCGGTGTTCTTCAGCCCGCTGTAGCCCTCGACCACGATGCCCCGCTCGGCGTGGCCAGCTAGCAGACTGGCGTCGTACCGGGACGGGCTCCAGTCGATCTGGTTCACCGCCGGCACTTTCCCGGACGAGCGGATAAGGTCGTCGAGTTCCGGGAGGGTGTAATTGCTCACCCCGATGTCGCGGACCTGCCCGTCCGCCTGGAACTCGATCAGCTCGTTCCAGAGCTGACGGCTGCCACCACGGGCCGACGGCGGCCAGTGCACTAGCCACAGGTCAAGGTAGTCGGTGCCGAGCGCGGCCAGCGAGCGCTGCAGCACCGACCGGGCCTGGCCGGCGTCGGATGGGCGGATCTTCGTGGTGATGAAGACCTCGGACCGGCTTACCCCGCTATCGCGCACGGCGCGGCCGACGTCGGCCTCGTTGGCATACATGGTGGCGGTGTCGATGTGCCGGTAGCCGGTGGCGAGAGCGGCGAGCACCGCTCGGTAGGCGTTGTCGTGACGCATTCTCCAGGTGCCGAACCCGACGACAGGCATGCGGCCACCGCCCGGTAGCGAGACGGCCGGAACCTCAGCTGGAGATGTCATCCGCTCATTATGCGCCGCGGTCAGCAGACCGGGACGCCGGAGGATGCCGTGAGCTCGGCGAACAGCCCGGCTAGCTGGCGGGTGACCGGGCCGGGCTTGCCGTCGCCGATCGGCCGGCCGTCCACCGCGAGCACGGGCGTCAGGCCGCCCATGGTGCCGCTGACGAACATCTCGTCGGCCGTGTACAGCTGCGCGAGGCTGTAGTCACCGACTGTGCAGCAGATCCTGGCGGCCACGGCCAGGTCGAGCACCACCTGCCGGGTGATGCCTTCCGGGCAGGCCGCCGTCGTCGGCGTGCCGAGCGCTCCGCCGCTCACCAGGAATATGTGCGTCGCATTGGTCTCGGCCACGAAACCACGCTGATCCAGCATCACCGCGTCGTCCGCGCTGGCCACGTTTGCCTCGACCTTGGCCAGGATCGAGGTCAGCAGGTTGTTGTGGTGGATCTTCGGGTCCAGGCTGTCCGGGCTAGTGCGGCGCACGCTCGAGGTAATCAGCGTGATGCCGTCGCCGTCATAGACCGGGGCCTTGTGCTCGGCCAGCACGATCAGCGTAGGGCCGGACTGGTTGAGCCGCGGATCCATCCCGCTGGTGATCTTCACCCCCCGGCTGAGCGTCAGCCGGATGTGCACGTTGTCGGTCATCTTGTTGGCCGCCAGCGTGCGGCGGATCTCGGCGATGATCTCCGCGTCTGACGGGATCGTTTCGAAGGCCAGCGCCATCGCGGAGCGCCGCAGCCTGGCGAGGTGCTCGGTCAGCCGGAAGATCTTGCCCTGGTAGAGCCGCAGGCCTTCCCAGACCGCGTCGCCGCCCTGCACTACCGAGTCGAACGGGCTGACCGCAGCCTCGTCGCGGTGCGTCAGCCGCCCGCCGACATTGACAATCAGGTCCCGGTTGCGCTCGTCGAACTTCTGCAGCACGCCCCGAACATATCGGTCAGCAACCGGACTCGGGTAGCCGGCTGCCGGGGCTTCCTCCGGCGGGTCAGCAGTTCATGGGCTTGATACGGCAGGCGCCCTGGTTTGTCATGATTTGTGGTCGCCGAAACCATGAAGTGCCGAGCGCGGGCCCGGGAGACGAGTGCCCGGTGACCGCCAGACAACGTAATCTTGGGCATCATCCGGGATGAATCAGACAGGAGGACGGGGTTGGAGCTCGACCCGAAGCTGGTCGCAAGCCTCAGGAGGGCTATCGACGCGATGCCGGACGATACCGAGCTCCGCCTGCACCTTGCCGCCTTGCTGATCGGGGCCGGGCAGCGCCATGAAGGCATCCGCGAGGTCGGCGCCGTCCTGCAGGCCGACCCGGCGAACGCCGCAGCGCTGGCCCTGATCGCGACGGCGCAGCCAGCGGGCACTCAGCCAGACGAGCCGGAGACCCGGGCCGAGGGGGAGCCCACCCCAGCCGCCCGGGCTGAGGCGGAGCCGACCGGCAGCCCGCCCCCGGCACCGGACTTCGACTGGAACGCCGCCGAGTCACAGCTCGCTGACGTGCTGGGGCCGCGGTTCGTGGGCCCGGACAGCGGATCGGAGCACCTAGGCATCGCTGGCGACAGCGCGGCACCACAAGGGTCCGGCGAGTCCGGCTCCCGCGCCTTCGACGTGGAGCACCTCCGGCTGCGCCTGGCCGACGTGGCCGGCATGACAGACGTGAAGCAGCGCCTCGAGGCGGGCTTCCTTGCGCCGATGCGCAATCCCGAACTCCGCAAGCTCTACGGCAAGAGCCTGCGCGGCGGCCTGCTGATGTACGGGCCGCCCGGCTGCGGTAAGACCTTCGTCGCCCGCGCGGTTGCCGGCGAGCTCGGCGCACGGTTCCTGGCGGTCTCGTTCGCTGACATCGTCGACAGCATGCTCGGCCAGAGCGAGCGGAACATTCACGAGATCTTCGAGGTCGCCCGCAAGAACGCGCCGTGCGTGGTGTTCCTCGACGAGGTGGACGCGATCGGCCAGAAGCGCACCCACCTGCGGCATACGCCGATGCGGGCCGTGGTCAACCAGCTCTTGCTGGAACTCGACGACGTCACCGGCGGTAACGAGGGCGTCTTCCTGCTCGCCGCCACCAACCATCCGTGGGACGTGGACAGCGCACTGCGGCGGCCAGGCAGGTTCGACCGGATGCTGCTCGTGCTGCCGCCCGATCAGGCCGCCCGCGCCGCGATCTTCCGTTATCACCTGCGCGACCGGCCGGTCGAGCGGGTCGATCCCGAGCGGCTCGCGAAACTGACCGACGGGTACTCGGGCGCTGACATCGCGCATGTCTGCGAGTCGGCCGCCGAGCTTGCACTGCTCGACTCGGTCCGGCGCGGCGAGCCCCGGATGATCGGTCAGGCCGACCTGGAGGCAGCGCTTGGCGACGTCCGGCCCTCGCTCAGCCCGTGGTTCGACGCCGCCCGCAATGTCGCCCTGTTCGCCAATGAGGGCGGCGCCTACGACGACCTCGCGGCCTACCTGAAGAAACGGCGGATGCTCTAGGCAGCCACGTGGCGCCCTCCCGGCCGGCTTACGGCCGGAGGCGATGCTCGGCCAGTCCGGCGTAGAACGGTTCGCACTGCGCGGCCAGGCTGGCCAGTTCCGGCGGCAGGTCGTCGTCGCCGGGCGGCCGGTACGGGCCGAAACCCGTCGACTCCCACACGCTGTGGTACCAGTGCCGGGCCCAGACTCCGTCACTGGCCCGCGGCCCAGGCGGCCAGGACAGCATCGCTTCGTCGAACGCCAGGCCGAGCGCATCGCACAACGCCTCCAGGGCGGCCCGCGGATTTCGCAGGATGTCAGCGGAGTCGATCACCGGCCCGCCGAACGCCGCGAAGATCTCAGCCTGCTGCGCCAGCCCGAGGTCGGCCAGCACCGGTGCCGACCGGACCCGCGCGTAGGACGCCAGCAGTTGCCGCGGGTCGCGGATGAGAAAGGCGTGCCTGAGCCCGCTCAGTGCCGACCGGTCAACCTCGGGCAGCAGGTGGTGCGTCATGTGCTTCTGGTAGTAGACCGTCTTGCCGTCCGGCAGCGGCGCGCCGGAAAGCTGCGGGAGCACCTCGCGCCAGTCCGCCGGCATGCTGGCGATGATCTCCGCCCGGCCGGGATGGTCCACCCCGCTGTTCGCCAGGTAGTAACCGTAGAGCGGTTCGTCAACGACGACGGTGTCGGCCCTGTTCCCGAACGAGCGCATGAGCGCAGTGGAGACCGTGCGCGGCCCGGACCACATCGCGATCCGGGCCACCGTGCCCGTCTCCGGCGTCGCAGCCGTCACAGCACCACGACCGAGCGAAGCACCTCCCCGCGGTGCATTTTCGCGAACGCCTCCTCGACCGCGTCCAGCGCGATGGTCTCCGAGACGAACTTCTCCAGCGGCAGCCGACCCTGCAGGTGCAGGTCCACCAGCATCGGGAAGTCGCGGCTCGGCAGGCAGTCGCCGTACCAGGACGATTTGAGCGAGCCGCCGCGGCCGAACACGTCGATCAGCGGCACTTCCAGCCGCATTTCCGGGGTCGGCACGCCGACCAGCACGACGGTGCCGGCCAGGTCGCGAGCGTAGAACGCCTGCTGGTAGGTCTCCGGGCGGCCGACGGCCTCGATCACCACGTCGGCCCCGTTCCCTTCGGTCAGGTCCCTGATCTGCGCGACCGGGTCAGCCGACCGCGAGTTGACCGTGTCGGTCGCGCCGAAGCCGCGGGCCCAGTCGAGCTTGCGGTCGTCGACGTCGACGGCGATCACCTTCCTGGCGCCGGCCAGTGCCGCGCCGAGGATCGCGGCATTGCCGACGCCGCCGCAGCCGATGACCGCGACCGAGTCACCGCGGCTGATTCCGGCGGTGTTCAGCGCCGCGCCGAGGCCCGCCATCACGCCGCAGCCGAGCAGCCCGGCGACCTCGGGCTTGATCGCCGGGTCGACCTTGGTGCACTGGCCGTCCGCGACCAGCGTCTTCTCCGTGAACGCGCCGATGCCGAGCGCGGGCGACAGCGGCGTGCCGTCCGCTAGCGTCATCTTCTGGCTGGCGTTATGGGTGGCGAAGCAGTACCAGGGGCGGCCGCGCAGGCACGCCCGGCACTGGCCGCAGACCGCGCGCCAGTTCAGGATCACGAAGTCGCCGGGCGCCACGCCGGTCACGTCCGGGCCGACTGCCTCGACCACCCCGGCTGCCTCGTGGCCGAGCAGGTAAGGGAAGTCCTCGCCGATGCCGCCCTCGCGGTAGTGCAGATCGGTATGGCACACGCCGCAGGCCTGCACGGTGACCAGCGCCTCGCCCGGACCCGGATCGGGCACCAGCACTGTCGTGACGCTGACCGGTTCGCCTTTGGCGCTGGCCACGACGCCCTTGACCTCGTGTGTCATCCTTGCTGCTCCTTCGAAAGCCGCCAGCACCACGGGAACGCGTGCTCGCGTGCCAGTCATGCTCGCACGCCGGCCGTCGGCGGCGGCCGGCCGCGTGCCGCGATGATACGCCGCGGCTGGCGTCCTGCGCCGGGCGGAGGAACGCCGTGCTGGCCGGCCTAGTGCTGCTGCGCCGGCGGGGCGAACTCCGGGCCGACATCGGACAGCGGGACCGTCGCGGCGTGCCCGTTGGACGCGGCGGCGTGCCCGTTGGTTGCCGCTGCCTGCCCGTTGGCCGTCGCGGCGTGGTCCCTGGCGGCCACCGGGAACACGTGGCAGCCAGCAGGATCGAGCCGCAGGCCCACGGTGTCACCGCGCTGGGCGCGGAACGGCGCGAAGACGCCGGTCAGGCGGCCATGGCCGGAGATGTCGATGGCGTGCTCGTAGCCGCGCCCGCGGAATGCCACGTCCGCGACAGTGCCGGTCAGGTGGTGATCGCCGGCGGTGATCCCGCCGAGGTGGATGCCGGTGGGCCTGACGAGCAGCATGCCCTCGCCGCCGGAGGCCCAGGACGCAGAGGTGCGCGCCCGGCACGGCCGTAGCAGCGCAGAGCCGTCGTGGCCGATCTCGACTGTGCTGTCGGCGCTGGCGGCATCCTGCCCGGCGACCCTGACCGCGAGCTCGCCGGACAGTCCGGTGAACCTGGCCACGAAGGGGGTCGCCGGCTCGGTGTAGATCTGCTCCGGCCGGCCGAACTGCACGAGCCGCCCGTCCTGCAGCAGGCCGATCTGGTCTGCCAGCGCGAACGCCTCGGCCTGGTCATGGGTGATGTAGACGGCGGTAGCGCCGGATTCGCGCACCAGCGCCGAGATTTCCACCCGCATCCGCTCGCGCAGGTCAGCGTCGAGGTTCGAGAGCGGCTCGTCGCACAGGATCAGCCCGGTGCCGGCCACCAGCGCCCGGGCCAGCGCGACGCGCTGCTGCTCGCCACCCGACAGCTCGTTCGGATAGCGGTCGGCCAGCTGGCCCAGCCCGACCCGCTCGAGCATGGCCTGCGTCCTGGCGCGGGCGTCGGGCTTGGCGAGCTTGCTGCGGCGCAGCGCGAACGCGACGTTCTCCCGGACCCGCAGGTGCGGCCACAGCGCGTAGTCCTGGAACACCATGGACAGGTTGCGCTTGTCGGGCGGTATGTGCAGCTGATCGTGGGCAACCGCGGTGGCGCCGATAGTGATCTTGCCTGAGGTGAGCCGCTCGATGCCGGCCAGGCAGCGCAGCAAGGTCGTCTTGCCCGATCCGGATGGGCCGAGCAGCACCACGAAGCTGCCCGGCTCTACCACCAGGCTGACGTCTTTCAGCGCCAGGTTGCCGCCCGGGTACTCCTTGGAGACCGCGTCGATGGAAATGCTCTCAGCCACGGCTCGCTACTCCTATCCTGCGCCACCCTGCCGGTGCAAGCAGCCGGTAGCCGCCCAGCACAACGCCGACCGCGGCCATGGCAATGGCGGCGGCGAACACGGACTGGGCCATGCCGACACCAAAGTTGGTGGCATAGTTACTGAGGTTGTCTTCGATCGCCACCGACAGCGGCGGATTGTTCGGCGCGTACAGCAGCTGAGAGATCGGCAGCTCGAGGAACACGCCGGTGAAGGTAAGCAGCCAGGCCATCAGCAGCGGCCTGGACAGGATCGGCAGCACGCCTCTGGCCCAGGCCAGCATCTCGCCCGCGCCGTGTGCCCGCGCGGCGTCCCGCAGCGAGGGCTGCAGCTGGGAGACTGGCCCCACCAGAACCCTGGCATTGGTCGGCAAGCTGGCCGCGATGTAGGCGATAACCAGCAAGGTAGCGGTCTGGTACAGGTTGATGCCGAGCCGGGACATTATCGGCAGGTTGAACGTGAAGATGTAGCCGGCCGCGAACACGACTCCGGGCAGCGCCACCGCGGCCAGCAGCAAGAAGTCGAGCAGCCGGGACGACTTCTGGCGGCGCTGCGCCAGCAGCCAGGCGGCGATGAGCCCGCCGGCCACTGTGACGGTAGCCGCGATCGCGCCGTAAGCCAGCGAGCGATAGAGCGGGCCGAGCTGGTCGGCCTGGTGGAACAGCGCCCGGTAGTTCGCGAACGAGATGCTGAAAGACGAGCCGAAGTTCTTCAGCAGTGACGTGCTGACGGCGCCGAACGCTGGCACGGCGAGCGAGACGAAGTAGAAGAGGCCAAGCCCGGACATCGCCGTGATCTTCCCCCGCGTCGTCAGGCGACGGCGGACGGCCTGCCGGGTGCGGCCGGACAGCATCTGGTACGACCGGCCGCGCAGCGCCCTTGCCTGGAGGGCGAGCGGGATCGCGACCGCCGCGACCAGGAGCACGCCCATCGCCGAGGCGCTGGGGAAGCTCGGCGGGAAGTTGCTGATGTCGGCGTACAGCTGGTAGGTCGCCAGCGTGAAGTTCGACTGGTAGGCCAGCGTGGCGGCGACGCCGAAGTCGCTGATCGCCTCGGCGAAGTTGATGGCCAGGGCCGACCAGATCGCCGGGGCCAGCATCGGCCAGATCAGCCGGAGCGTGGCCGCCCGGCTGGCGCCGTGGACGCGCGCCGCGTCCTCGAACTCCTGGCCGAGCCCGGCGAGCCCGGCGGTGATCGCCAGATAGGTGAACGGCACCGAACGCAGGCCGAGCAGCAGCACCACGCCGAACGGTCCCATGATCAGGTGGCTCAGCCACGGCCAGTTCAGGCCGAGCTTGTAGATCACGCCGTCCACCTGGACGATCCGTACCCAGGACAGCGCGGGGAGCCAGGATGGCAGCAGCAGGATGAGCCACATGCTCGGGAACACGAACTGGCGGCCGGGCAAGGTGGTGCGGTTGGTCAGCCAGGCGATGGGGAAGCCGATCACCAGCCCGAGCCCGGCGGCCGCGCCGCTTACCCAGAGCGAGTTCGTGATGGCGATCGCGGTCGCGCCGGTAAAGGCCTGGCGCAGGTAGGTCAGCGTGAACCACTGCGGGCCCTGACCCGGTGCCTGCTGGTCGAACAGGTGCGGCGAGATCGTGAGCAGCAGCGAGCTCGCGCAGGGCACCAGGATGAACAGGACCAGCAGGATCCAGAAGATCGGCTTCCCGATAAGCCCGCCGACGGACCGGCCGCGGAGCAGCCGGCGGGCATGGCTGGCCAGCTTTCCCCGGCGGCCTGGCCCGGCTGACGCCGGGCCAGGCCGCTTCGTGCTTACGGTTGCGGTCAACTGGCCGGCCCCTGGTCGGCTGACCACGCCGCACGCGACGCCATCATCGGACGATGTTGGCGTCGAACCAGGTGTTGATGGTCCCTTCCTGCGGTCCCCAGGTGTACGGGTTGATGCTCTGGGTCTGGACCGAGGCCAGCGACGGCAGTTCCGGCAGCGGGTTCACGCCCTGCAGGACCGGGTAGTACAGCGAGTCGCCGTACGGGTCGCCCGACTGCATGACCTTCTGGCCGGCCGGGGACAGCACGAACTCGATGAACTTCTCGGCCTCCTGGCGCTCGGCGAGGGGCGCCTTGGCGTCGATGCCGATGCAGCTCGGCAGCAGCGTGACCGGGTTGAGGTACTTCACCGCGAGCTGCTTGTCGCCGCTCGGGCCAAACGTGGCGCCAATGCCGGCCGAGCTCTGCACCAGCGCGAGCTGGATGCGGCCGCTGGTGAGCGCCTGCAGGGTCGGGCCGTTGGTCGGGTTGACGACCAGGCCGTTCTGCTTGAGCTTGGTGAAGTATGCCTCGCCCTGGCTGACCCCGCCGAGGTAGTTCATCATGCCAGCGATGAACGGGTAGGTCGGGCCCGACTGGGACGGGTCGTTCATGCCGACCACGCCCTTCCACTTGGACGACAGCAGGTCCTGCCAGGTGGCCGGCGGGCTGGTCACCTTCGTCTTGTTGTAGACCACCGCGGCCATCAGGGTCACGCCGGTCGGCGTGTAGCTCTTGTCGGCCGGGACCGACGCGGTCCCGAGGCTGTTCCACTGCACATTCGGCTCGAAGCCCTTCTGCAGCAGGCCCTGGGTGTCCAGGCCGGCGAACGCGGTGGAGCCGTCGACCCAGAGCAGGCCCCATCGCGGGTTGTTCTTCGATGCCTCGATCTGAGTCAGCAACGGGCCGGTGGAGTTGTCGTCAAGCTGGACCGGGATGCCGGTGGCCTTCTGGAAGGCGGCGGTCATCGCGTGGTCGTAGCCCTGGGCTGAGTAGACGACCAGGGTTACCTTGGCCGGCTTGGATGAGCCCGATGGGCTGCCGGACGAGCCGCAGCCGGCGATGGCCACGGCCCCGATGGCAAGGGCGCCCGCGCACACGCGAAGTTTGGTACTCGTAGCGAAGGAAGTCATGGCCGCGAGTCTGAGGCAGGGCGCGAAATCACAGACGACGGCAAGGTGTCCGGCGGGCAAACTGCTCGTCAACATCTGCCGGTAACTGCGGTCAGCCACTTATCCGTGACGGCCGTCCGGCCAGGCCGTTACTCAGGCAACCGGTGCCGGGGGCTGCGGGCTTACCGGCCGGCCGGGCGAGGAGAGCGTGGAGCGCAGCACGATTTTCTTCGTCAGCGTTCGTACCGGCAGCCCGGCCGGCTGCACCGCCGCCAGGGCTTGCTTCAAATCAGCGGGGGACAGGCCGCAGATCTGCACCCGGTAGCACGGCGGGTTCGACACCGGCATCGTCAGTGCGGGCCTGCCGCGGCCGAAGGCGAACGGCATGACCAGCGCACCCAGCAGGACCATGGCCTGACTGCCCGGCCCCCGCCGGTGCGCGACCGGCGCGGACGGGCGGAGCGAGATCTCCAGGAGCACCCCGTAGCGCCGCCGCACCAGCCGCAACTGCGCGACGTCTGGCCACGGAAGGTACAACTGGCGCAGCTTCGGCCGCTTGCGGCGGGTACTCACGCCGAGCACGATCCCGTGACTATTGGCGCGGAATGCGTACTGGCGGACAGTTGCCAGCACGCAGAGCGCTGTCACCGCGGCCACGGCAAGTCCGCCGATCTCGGCCAGCCCGAGCCAGAGCGGCATCCCGCCGCCACTCTTGATTGCCACGGCTGTCACGATCGCGGCCGCGATGATGAACCAGGCCGGGATGAGCCACAGGAAACCTCGCGGGTACCGGCTGGCTGGCCCCCGGACCAGGCAACGGACGGTGTCACCCAAGGCCGCCTCCCCGCGTGGTCCCTACCGAGGATCTTCTGTCGTCGCCGCCTGGTAGGGCAAGTAGCAGCTGAATTTGTCACCGGAACGTCATCGCCAGCGCGCCTTGCGCGGGACGCGCGCCAGGGCTCGTGCCTTAGCCTGAGGGGCAGCCAGCGCCGGCTCTAGCTCCAGGGAAACAGCATGCAGATCGCCGAGATTACCCGCGCCGAGACCAGTCAGCGGGCCGACCTGCTCACGGTCGACTCTTACGCTGTCGAACTGGACCTGACCCGTGGTGACAAGGTGTTCCGGTCGACGTCGGTGATCGTCTTCGAGTGCGCGCGGCCGGGCGCGGCCAGCTATGCCGACCTCGTCGCCGAGACCGTGCACGAGATCACCCTGAACGGAACGCCGATCGATCCGGCCACCGCTTACTCCGGCGGCCGGATCGCGCTGCCAGGCCTGGCCGCCCATAACGAGTTGCGCGTCGTCGCCGAGTGCCGGTACACGACCGACTCGAAGGGCATGCACCGCGCGGTCGATTCCGCCGACGGAAAGGTCTACTGCTACACCAACTGCGAGCCCGCCGACGCGCGCAGCGTGTACGCGAACTTCGAGCAGCCAGACCTGAAGGCGACGTTCGCCTTCACGGTCATCGCCCCGGCGAACTGGACTGTGCTGTCCAACCAGCCCGCATCCGACCCCGCACCCGGCCGCCGGGACGCTGGTGACGGCGTGGCGACGTGGCACTTCCCGCCGACGCCGCGGATGTCGACCTACCTGACGGCCATCGTGGCCGGCGAGTACCACGTAGTCAGGGCGACGCACACCACGCCCGCCGGACAGGTGATCCCGCTGGGCCTGGCCTGCCGGGCGTCACTAGCCCCCTACCTCGAGACCGCCGACATGCTCACCATAACCAGGCAGGGTTTCGACTATTACTCGCGGTTGTTCGGAACCAGCTACCCGTTCGGGAAGTACGACCAGGTGTTCGTGCCGGAGTTCGCGACGGGGGCAATGGAGAACGTCGGCTGCGTGACGATCTCCGAACGGCTGCTGTTCCGCTCGAAGGTCACCGACATGATGTACGAGCTGCGCGCCACGGTGATCCTGCACGAGATGGCGCACATGTGGTTCGGCGACCTGGTGACCATGAAGTGGTGGGACGACCTGTGGCTGAACGAGTCGTTCGCCGAGTTCTGCGCGACGTTGTCGAGCGCGGAGGGCACCCGGTTCACGGACGCCTGGACGACGTTCTCCGGATCGCGCAAGGTCTGGGGATACATGCAGGATCAGCTGCCGACCACGCACCCGATCGCGGCCGATGTCGCGACGCTCAGCGAGGCGATCGCGAACTTCGACGGGATCAGCTACGCCAAGGGCGCTTCCGTGCTCAAGCAGCTAGTAGCCCACGTCGGCCGGGACAACTTCGTGGCCGGCATCCGGGCGTATTTCGCCGAGCACGGCTGGGCCAACGCCACGCTGTCCGACCTGCTGCGCGCGCTGGAGGCGAGCTCGGGCCTGAGCCTCGGTGACTGGGCGAAGGCCTGGCTGCAGACGGCCGGACCCAACACCCTGCGCAGCGACTTCACTGTCGGTGCCGACGGGCGCTTCGCCGAGTTCGCGGTGCTGCAGGAAGCCCCGGCGGAGTACCCGGCGCTGCGGCCGCACCACATCGCGATCGGCTTGTATAACCGCGCTGCGGGCGAGGGAACGCTGGTGCGCACGCACCGGGTCGAGGCTGACCTGACCGGCCCGCGCACCGAGGTGCCGGAACTGGCCGGCGTCGCCCAGCCCGACCTCGTCCTGCTGAACGACGATGACCTGACCTACGCGATTGTCAGGTTCGACGACCGGTCGCTGGCCACTCTCATCGATTCGGCCGCCGGGTTCAGCGACTCACTGGCCCGTGCGGTGTCGTGGAGCGCTGTGCTCGACATGGTGCAGCGGGCCGAACTGCCCGTTCCCGCCTTTGTGAAGATCCTGGCGGGCGGCATGGGCGCTGAACCGGTCGTCTCGGTGCTGCAAATCCTGCACCTGACCGCGTCCCGGCTGATGGCCGTCAATGCCGACCCGAACTGGCTGCCCGAGGGCAAGGCGCAGCTGGCCACGGCGGCACTCGAGCTGCTCAGGTCCGCCGAGCCCGGCAGTGACCATCAGCTTGCCTGGGCGCAGCTGCTGGGCTGGACCGCCACGACGGCCGGGCAGCTGGACTTCGTCGCCGGCCTGCTGAACGGGACGCAGACGGTCGCTGGCCTGACGGTCGACACCGAGCTGCGGTGGTCGTTGCTGCGCCGCCTGGCTGCCACGGGGCGAGCCGCGGACGCGGAGATCGACGCCGAGCTGGCCGGGGATCCGACCGACGAAGGCCGGCGCCACGCCGCGGCCGGCCGGGCGTCGATCCCTGACGCGGAGCACAAGGAGGCCGCCTGGCAGCTCCTCACTCAGTCGGCAGAGCTCGGCCACGAGGGCGTGATGGCGGTGGCTGGCGGCTTCGGCCAGCCAGAGCATGCCGCGTTGCTGGCCCCGTACGTCGATGCGTACTTCGCGGTGCTGCCGGACCTGTGGGCGAACCGGGGCGACCACATGAGGCGCGTGCTGGCGGACGGGCTGTTCCCGTACTGGGCCGCGTCGCCGAAGTTGCTGCGCCAGGTCGACGAGTTCCTCGCTGCCGAGCAGCGCGATCTGGCGCTCGTGCGGGTGCTCGCAGAGCGCCGCGACGTCGTCGAACGGGCACTGCAATCGAGGTCGCTGCCGGCCTGAGCGCCGTCCGGCGATCTCATGACGCGGATTTTGCCTTCACGATGGGTAGCGTTACGGCGCCGGGAATCCGGTTGCTAGCTGGGAAAGGTTCGTCTGCGTAAACACTCGATAACGCCAGGTGATGAACTGAAATTTTGATAACGTGGCGGTCACGGTCGGCTGTGACGCATGATGTTTTAGTCAAAACCGGGCAGAGACGCCGAATCAGTCTCGGGAGTACCAGCCGTTATGACCTCGGGTTGGCCGCAGAACCAGCAGGACCTGAGTCGGCCCTACTCCGACGCCGATGATGCCGGGCCAGGTAGCCGGGCAGGCGGACGAGTGGCCGACAGTGAGCGCGGCGATCGTTCGTCCGACTCCATCTGGCCTGACCATCCGAGCGCGCCGCTGCCGGTAACCCGGGAGCCGCAGCGCCGCGGCCGATCTGGCCGGGGCAAGTCACGCGGCGGCAGTGAGCCGGATGACACTCTGCGCGATGCCGATTACGACTGGATCCGGTACCTGGGCGAGGCCGGACCGGCCCAGGAGCACTCCAGGCGCGCGGCGGATTCCCCGGCACCGAGCAGGCGGCCGGTGAGCGATCCGCCGGTTAGTGACCGGCGCGCCAGCGCCCCGCCGGTGAGCGACCGGCGAGCCAGTGCCCCGCCGGTTAGTGACCGGCGCGCCAGTGCCCCGCCCGCGAGCCCGCGGCCGGCCAGCCCGCCGGAGCAGGACACCCGCCGTTCCCGTCCGGACAGTCTGGCCCGTCCGGACAGTCTGGCCCGGCCAGACGACGTGCGTCAGCGGCCGGACAGCCGGACCCGGCCGGACAGCCTGAGCCGGCCAGACGACACCCGCCGTTCCCGGCCGGACGGCCGGACCCGGCCGTACGACGGCCGCCCGCAGCCAGATCGCAGCCCGGCAATGCCGGCCCAGGGCCAGGCGTGGCCGCAATCAGGACCGCGTACTGCCGGACGCACCGCCAGTCGCGCGCCGGACTCCAGCGCACCGTGGCCGGTCGCGGCGCAGCCTGCCGACGCACGGCTTGCCCCGCCCGATCAGGCTCGGCGTCCCGTTTCCCATCGCGGCGCTGACACCGGCCGACGCGAGACCAGCGCCTTCCAGCGCACCGACCCGGGCATTCCGTGGCAGCGGCCGGATCAACTGGAGACGGCTGACCCCGACACGGCAGCGCCCGCCGGGCGTACCGGCCGGGTAAAGCCGGCCCAGCCCGAAGCCGAGCCGGACCGGCGCACGCGACGCTCCAAGGGCCGCAAGAAGGGCCGTTCGCACCGCACGTCGGCTGCGTCGATTGTCACCCCGGCCGAGGCAGCACCGGTCAGGACCGCGCCGACCGGGACTGCGCCGACCGGGACTGCGCCGACCGGGACTGCGCCGACCAGGACTGCGCCGGGCGAGACTGCCCCGGTCAGGACGGCAACAGCTCCGAAGCGCAGCAGCGACAACCGCAGGGCTTCCGCCCGCAGGGCCACCCGGCGCAAGCGCCGGCACCCGGTTCTGCTCGGCCTGGCCGGCGGCGGGGTGGTCGGCGCGCTGGCGGCCGGCGGCATCCTGGCTAGCACGCTCCTTGCCCACAGCGGGCCCAATCACGTCATCGTGACGCCGTCCAGACTGGGCTCCTATGTGCAGGATCCTGCGCTCGCCAAGGGCATGGGCGCGCAGGCGCTGCGGGCCGAGATCCTTTCCAAGGGCAACGGCGAGGCCAGCCATGTCGTGGATGCCGTTTACCAGCAGGCGGCTGGCCAGGCAGGTAAGTCAAGCCCGCAGATCCTGTTGTTCGTCGGCGGCAACCTGTCCGGTTCGGCGCAGTCGTTCATCTCGAGCTTCACCAACCTGCTGCCGGGCGCATTCGTGATCAAGGCTGGTGCGCTGGGCGGCCAGGCTGCCTGCGTGCCGGGGGCCGGCGGGCACCCGGCCGAGTGCGCCTGGGCGGATGGCGATACGTTCGGGCTCGTCGCATCGCCCGCGCTCAGCGCGGACACGCTGGCCGGAGAACTGCGAGCGATAAGGCCGCAGGTCGAGCGGACTGTTAAGTAGCGCGACCTTAACCGACGTCGTCAGCGGCGGGCTGCCTGGGTCCGGTCAGGATTTCCCGGCCTTAGCGTCCGTGCCCTCCGGTGGCTTGGGAGCCCGCAACGACAGCCGTGCTATCGCCATCATCACCGCGCCAGCGAGCACGGCAAGCCCGGCGAGTTGTCCGCCGATGAGACGGGCGTCCAGCGGTACTGTGGCCGCCGCGTCTGCCGCATGCACGCGATTGGCCGGCGGGCCGAGTGAGCCCGGGCTCGGGTTCGGGCTTGCCCCCACAGTGGGGAACAGGCCCGAGGGACTGCTGGGCGAGACGCCCGTTCCCGGAATAGTCGGCAAGCTGGATTGCGGCGACAGGCTGGGAGAAGAGCTCGGGACGACCTTGTGGGCCGCGACGACGATATCCGACGCCCTCCCGGTGAACTTTCGCGCGCCTTTCCCGGTTGCCTTGGCGGAGATGCGCACGAGCGCGCCGATGGCAGCGGTGTCGCGCACCCGGACGGCTACTTGCAGTTCGTCCGCCTGGCCGGCCGGCAGGTTCCCGATGTCGCACGTGGCCCGATGAGGCGCCGGGCACACGGTGAATTTCACCGCGCCGACGTGACGCGTCGACCCGGTGCTGGCGCTTACCATTACGGCGCGGCTGGCCGCCTTCGTGGACCAGACCCAGACGACGAAAACCGCCTCGTGGCCGCGCTTGACGTCCCGGCTGCCGGAGAGCGACTGGATCCGCACGCACAGTTGCGCGGTGACCGGTTTCGGCGGCGGACTGGACGAGCTAGGTTGCGGCGTCGGCGAGGTCGAACTTGGGCTCGGGCTAGGGCTCGGTGAGGTGGAAGTCGGGCTTGGGCTCGGGGTCGGGGTTACCGAAGTCTGACTTGGGCTCGGGTCGGCGCTGACCGACACTGACGGTGTTGGGGTCGGCGTGCCCGTTGGGGTCGGCGTGCCCGTTGGGGTCGGCGTGCCCGTTGGGGTCGGCGTGCCCGTTGGGGTCGGCGTGCCCGTTGGGGTCGGGGTGCCCGTTGGGGTCGGGGTGCCCGTTGGGGTCGGGGTACCCGACGGCGTAGCGGTGCTCGATGCGGACGCACTCGATGTGGCGCTGTGCCTGGCCGGCGTGCGCGAGGACGCGGGGACGCTCGTTGAACGGGATTTGCTATCGCCGGCTCGCTGGTCTCTGGTAGCCGAAAGCACGGTACTTTTCGGCCTCAGCGGGCATATCGCCGAGCGCACAATTGTGTGACCGCTCGGTGTTGCTGCCTGAAAGCCGCTGAACGCGGTGGAGCCAATCAACGCGAAGCCAGCAAGCACCCCTAGCGTGGCAGGCCTGAGGATGAGCGCCCTCACCTGTGCGTCCTCCTCTGCATCCTGTTTTTCTAGGCGTGCCGAATCGCCCGGCTGGCGCTCATGATCGGGGCCATCATGATTCTCACATTATGCACTGCTGACCTTTCGGCTCACAGGTGCGCGCAATGGCGTTTCGGCGTCAGTCAATGCGTCAGCGCGGTCGGCTGGCTGTCGCCTCCGCCGTGGGGACGTCGGCTGCCGTCGCTGGGCTTCTGCCCCGGCTGAGACCGTGTCATGCCACCCGGCTATGGAACCCGGTTATGGCGCCCGGCTATGGCACCGGGCAGGGAAGCCAGTTTTTTTGGCACCGGGCAGCGTGGAGGTGCGGCGCTTGGGTGCCGCCCCGCCCTGCCTGCCTTCGCCGGGACGGGCTCGGTGGCGCGTCTGGGCGGGACGCCTGGGAGCGGCTGTCCTGCCGGGACTGCCGGGACGCTGGAGAGCGGTCACGCGGCGGGACGCCGCGGAGTGGTCGGTCCTGGCCGCCCTTCGGCAGCGGCGGCTCTAGTGCTGGCGCCTTGTCTGGACGGGCGCCCGGACCCGGCCAACCTGCTGGCGCCGGGTCGTGTATGCTCGGCAGGCGCGGCCGTTCGATTCCGGCAGACCGGAGTCCGCAGCGTCGCCGACGCCCCCTTAGCTCAGTCGGCAGAGCGTCTCCATGGTAAGGAGAAGGTCTACGGTTCGATTCCGTAAGGGGGCTCCAGGCCAGAGGCCCATTGAGATCTTGATCGAAGATCGGTGGGGGACAATCCGGGGGACTATCGGGCAGATTTGCTGCCATGGTTTGAGGCCTCGGCCGGCTGGGCCGGGGCTTCTTTGATGCCGGTCTGCCTAGCCTCGTCGGGCTACCAGAACGCCACGGTGAACATCGTCAGCGGGCAGTTCGGCTTGCCGTCGGCGCGCAGCGGGCGGTTGAGAGGGACGGCGCGGTAGCAGGCGGTCGCGGCTGCGCCGGTTGGGAAGGTCATGGCCTGTGCCGGGTCCCGTGTCCAGGTGGCGACTCCGTTGCCTCGGTCGCCCTCGGGGTTGTAGCTGGCGAGGTAGGCGCCGACGGGCAGCCCGTCGGTTCGTCCGTCGGCGTAGCTGATCAGGACGATCCTGATCTCGGTGTCGGGAAGTTCGGCTGCCACCTGCTCACCTGCTTCGTCCCGTGCCTTCGGCCATTTACCAGTATCGGTCGGCCCGTCTGGGGATCCGCTATAGCTGCAGCTCGGGTTCGAGCGCGGGCTGCCGCCGCGATTGCGGAGCGGGCATGACCGGCCTGGGCGGCTGCAGCAGGGCGTCGCGGTGCGGCCTGGTCAGGTCGGGCCAGGCTTCGCCGTCGGGTTCATAGTCAGGGTCCTCACTCGGGATGAGCAGCCCGGCCCGGCTCTCGATTTCGGCATGGAAGGCGGCCAGCCGCTCGGCGACAAGGCCGGCGTGCTGCGTGTTCGCATCGGCTGAGGGCTCGGGTAGCACGTCGGGCAGCGGCTCCGGCTCGGCCGACCTGAGTGGTTCTAGTCTCATGTCCGGGTGGCGGCGGCGCAGCAGGGCATCGGCCTGGACGGCGGCCAGCCGCATCGGCGCCGTCTTGGCGGCCCATTCCTGCCGGGCAGTGTGGAGTTGCTCGTCGAGGTCGCCGCGGGCGCGGTAGAAACCGCTTGCCGCTCGCGCGGACTCCGCCAGGCTCGCATGCCTGGCGGCTGCCTTCTGGTCGCCGCGGGCCTGGGCAGTCTTAGCTTCGGCCTGATGGCGGACCTGGCGGGCGGTCATGTCGAGCTGTGCCTGCCGTACCAGGTGGAGCTCGCGCCCTGGATAAGGCGGTGCCCACTGGGTCTCCGCCTCGTACTGCGCCCGGCAGAGGTACAGGGAGCTGTCCGGCAGGTGATCGAGGTCGGATGGATCCTGGCGGAGCTGAGCGGAGTAGGCGGCCATCCAGGCCGAGCGGGCTTCGGGCGAGTTCACTGGCTCCGGGCCGATGGGGTCGGTGTCGGACTCGACTCCGTAAAGCTCACGGTAGGCACCGATGGCCGATGCTCGCTCGGTCCAGTCGAGGCGGTCGAGCGGGTCGTCGGGGACCGGGCCGAGGGCGTTGACCGCCCAGGCGGGTGAGGTATGCGCCGCGTGCTCGCCGATCCGGGACCGGCGGGCGTCCATCGCGGCGCCCAGCTCAGTGACGAACTGCTGCCGCTGCGGGTCGGCGATCAACGGGATGCGTGCTGACCATGGCCGCCACTCGGTGGGAACGACTCCGGCGGTCGCTTTCCTGATCCGGTAGTCGATGACGGCGGCCAGGTCGCGTACCCCGGTTAGCGGAGCCGAGCCGATCGCGTCCGCGATTACCTGGCCGGCGTCGAGCCCGGCTGCCTCGACCGCGCGCAGTGTCCGCCATAGCCAGGTCGCGGTGCCGCTGTCGAGCCTGACGTCGCGATATTCCTCGGGCAGTGCCCGGCGGATCGCTGCGCGCCACGCCTGCCGGCGTGCCTCCATGGTCTCGCCCTGCCAGATTGCGTCCAGCCTGCCGAGGTGGTCGGCGTCGCCGAGTTCGCGCTGCCACAGTGTGAGCGCAGCGTCCTGCGCTTCGTCATGCGTCAGGACGTCGGCGAGCACGGCAAGGGGCTCACGCGGATCCGGGCCGTCGCCAGAGAACACGGTCGGTTCGGGCTCGCCTGCTCGCTCGGCCGCGATCCGCTCGTAGCGGCGCAGCTCGGGTGCTGCGCGCGTGCCTGCTGCCGGTTCCGCGGGCCGAGCGGGCTGGGTGAACACGACGGCCTGGTTAAGTTCGGCGCCACGAGTCAGCGCCGAGTAGAGCCACTGCCGTGACTCGCTACCGGTGACGATGGCGATGCCGTGGCTGACGGTCAAACCCTGAGCCGCATGGCCCGTGATGGCATAGGCGAGGTCCGCGTTCCGGCAGTCGGCGAATCGGAAGGCCTGCCCGGACCAGCCGGACTGGCCGGTCTGGCTGTCGCGGTCGGTGCGCCGCTGCACTGTGAGCGAACCGTCGTCGTTCACGGCGACCACGCGCAGCACGTCGCCATTGGCCAGGGTGCGTCCCACAGCGCCCGCTTGCAGGGCCTTGTCGTTGCGACGGGCGACGATGATGTCGCCCGCCCCGGCACGGGCGCCGTTGCGCAGCTCGACTGTCCTCGCGTCATCGACCAGACCGAGGTGCACCAGGTCGTCGCGGACGCGCCGGGACAGCTCCCGGCAGGTCTCGTGGGCTTGGGCGATCATGAGCACGTCGCGCCCGGCCAGGTACGAGCCAAGGTAGGCGGACCGGGCCTGGTCCAGGGCGAGGTCGGGTTCGTTGCCGCTGATGCGGCCGTGCCGGTCGTAGTCCTCCAGCGCTGTCATCTCGCCGCGGCGAAGGCCCAGCGACGCATCTCGTTCCCATTGTTGGGTGAAGCGCACGGCTTCGGTGAGCTGGACGTAGCCGAGCTGGTCGGCGAGCAGGGACATGGCGCCGCTACCTTCCACGGCGGGTAGCTGCTGGTGGTCGCCGGCGGCGATCACTTTGTGGCCGCTGGCGGCCGCGTACGCGGCGATGTCGGCCATATCAGCAGTGGGCATCATCGATGCCTCGTCCACCAGCAGTAGCGCACCTGGGTTGAGGTTCGCGCGGATCCCGCGTGCGCCGCGCTGCTCTGGCAGGTGGCCGAGGAACGACGCGGTGTTCTCCGCGTGGTCGAGCCCTGCTGCCGCGAGCACGTTCCGCGCGGACTGGCTGGCGGTCAGCCCGATGACCTGGCCACCGGTGGCGGCCGTCCATACGCGCGCGGCTTCGGCCAGCGTACGCGTCTTGCCCGAGCCGGCAGGCCCGACAAGCACCTCGGTCGTCCGCGCGGAGGTCAGCGCGTGGAAGACGGCTGCGGCCTGATCCATCCGCAGGCCCGAAGCGGTCAGTTCCGCGCCAGCGTGAACGGCGCAAGCCGATAGCTGCTCCTCCATGCTCGCGGCCTCAGCGCCGAGCAGCTCGGCCGCGCGCTCGCGCGACAGCCGGGCCGCGGTCTCAGCCTGAGCGTTAGCGACCAAGCGCTCCTCAAGAGACAGCTGAACCCGTGTCGCGTAGCGGACGCTGCCTGGCCTGGTGTAAATCGACCGTCCGTCGAGTGATCGGCGCAGCTCATCGGGCAGCGCGACGATCTCGGGTGCCTCCAGGCACTGGACGGGCTCGAACTCACCTTCCAGCGCGCGGTCGGTGAGCTCGTTCACCAGAGAAACCGCCGCGTCTGGGTTAATGCCAAGCTGCTCGGCAGGTACAGAAGCCTTCACCTGACGCATCAGCTCGGCGCGCGTCCACGCGGCCCGTCCGGCCTGAACTCGCGCGAGCGCGACCTGCACCGCCCTCGTCACAATCCGCGCGTCGCGTGGCGCGGGTTCGCGCGCCCCGTCGCGCGGATAACCCGGTCCGCGCAGATTCGACACGCGCGACGCGAGCGCGCCCAGCGGAGTGCCGAACTTGCGCGCCCATTCCGTGCCCCACTCGCGCGCGGCCTGATCGAAGTCGATCGGGCCTTCCGGCTTGGACGCGCGCGTCGCTGCCCAGGCCGTGCGGTGAATGCTGAGCAGTTCGCGCTGACTCGGCGTCCGGCCGTATTTGGCGTGGAACTGCCATGCCAAGTCGGCTTGCATCGCGGTCACCGAATCGCGGCGCGAGCTGAAAACATCAATTTCAGCCTGCGTAACGCCAGCGATCTCATTTCCGGCTCCATCAGTGCGCGGTGTCCACGAAACTCCGAACTCGCGTGATAGCGCAGCCTCGACGTAGGCGGCAGCCGTCGCCTGGATCGCCGGTATCTGGCGCCGGATCGCCATCGTGTCCGTCGCGCGCCACTTGCCGTCCGACACCGTGCGCACCCGCGGCAAGATCGGGTTGTGCACGTGGTCGTGCATGTCGCCGTCCCTGCTGGTGCTCTGTAGCCAGGACGTGCCGACCATCTCTGCGGGCTCCCACTTGCCCAGTTCGCCGCCGTTGACCTGGCGGCCGTGGTAGCCGGTCCTGGTTACGCCGGCCCATGTCTGCAGGTGCGCTATCGCTGCCGCATTCGCTGCCTGCAGGATTTCGCAGAATCGGGCGTCGCGCGCGTCCCACCAGGCTGCTAACTCGAGATCGCCAGCATCTCGCGAACGGGCGGCGTTCTCCCGGATCGAGCCGTGCAGGAGGCTGATCGACTTGCTGAAGTTCAAGGTAACGTCGGCGTACGCGGGCGACTGCCTCGTATTCCGCCTGGCCTGCTGCTCCAGCTCATGGACCCGGTCCGCCGTGGCATGCGGCTGGGCCGCTAAGAGTTGGCCGAGCCGAACTTCGTAGCTCCTGCTGAAGTCCCGGCGTGGGCCTCCGAGTCGTTCGCCGGTCGCTGGATTTGCCAGCGAGTAGACCTGCCGGAACTTGTCGGGCTCGACGACCCCGTTTACGCCGAGCGCCCTGCAGCCTCCCCCGAACCAGCGTCCAGGCGCCTCGCCCTGAGTACTGGCATTGATGTAGTACCCACCCGGCGACTTCTCCGGCTCCTTAGCGGCGTGGACAAGGTAATACTCACGATCGAACCCGGACTGCACGGTGACGACTACGCTCATTGGATTTGCCAACTTTACTTGCGCTGACCTAACCATGATCACTCTTAATGCAACGGTCCATGTCGAATTGCGGCTAGAGCCAACGATCGGGCGGAGGTCAACTGAATTCAATACGCTGGGTAGACAAGCGTTTTGATGGCAAATCGCTAAGACGGTATAGCGCTTCACTGGCATGTGGACGGGCATCAGGACCTGCCAGCGGCGATCATGGAAGTGACGCCGTGGACATCACAGAGAGTAACCCTGAATCCTCGAGTGTTGCGGCGCGAGTTAGCAGCAGAGCGCTTGGCGCTGGGCCATCCCTGTCTCTCCCTGGCACCGGTCGGCAGCGCTCGGAATGGTGTAGTGGGGCGCAAGTCTCGGCCAGATCTCGGCTAGGACAGCCCGGAATCGCGCGAAGTTGCCGACGTGATGGACGGCGGATCCGCGGCTTAATCCTGGTGACGTCAACCACGCCGCGAAGGCATTCTGTGCCTGTGGAGCAGATCAGCAAGCGGCTGATGAACTGGGCGACCGTACTCGAGCCGGCTACCCGCGCGCAGGCCGAGCGGACAGCGAGCATGCCGTTTATCTACCCGCACCTGGCCCTGATGCCGGACGCCCACCTCGGCAAGGGCGCGACAGTCGGCTCAGTCATCCCGACACTGGGCGCGATCATCCCGGCAGCGGTGGGCGTGGACATCGGCTGCGGCATGATCGCCGTGCGGACCCAGTTCACCGCTGACGACATCAGCCACCGAGGTGACCCGGCCCGCTTGCGGGAATCGATTGAGAACGCGATACCGCTGTCGGCCGGCAAGTACAACACCGAGGTGTATGACGACGCGACTGCGGCGCGCATCAGCGAACTGCGGGAGCGTGACGGGTCGGCCAGCGCCGAGGCCATCGCCCGAACTGGCACCTGCAGCTCGGCTCGCTCGGCTCAGGCAATCACTTCATCGAGGTCAGCGTTTACGAAGCGGATCGCGTCTGGCTGTTCCTGCACTCGGGCTCGCGCTGTGTTGGTAGCAAGCTGGCCGTGAAGCACATCAAGATCGCCCGGGAGCAATGCCGCAGGCGGTGGATCAGCCTGCCCGACCCGGACCTGGCCTACCTGGTCGAGGGTGACCGCGAGTTCTGGGACTACATCCGCGACCTGCGCTGGGCTCAGCACTTTGCCCTTTTGAACCGGCGGGAGATGATGCACCGTGTTGCCCGGTGCCTGCAGGCGTGGATCGGCACCGCGCCGGACCCGCTGTCCGAGCGGGTCGAGTGCCACCACAACTACACCGAGCAGGAGACCCACTTCGGAAAGAAGGTCTGGCTGTCACGCAAGGGCGCGATCGATGCCAGCGCAGGAAAGCCAGGGCTGATCCCGGGATCGATGGGCACCCGTTCGTACGTGGTCACCGGGAAAGGCAACGGGCTCGCGCTGAACTCCTCCCCGCACGGCGCCGGCCGCGAGCACTCACGCTCAGCGGCCCGCAAGAAATTCACCCGCGCTCAGCTTGATACGGCGATGGAGGGCATCGAGTGGCGTCGAACCGACGCGTTCCTCGACGAGATCCCGGCCGCGTACAAGGACATCGACGTGGTCATGGCTGACGCTGCGGACCTGGTCGAAGTCCGGCACACGCTACGCCAGATCATCAACGTGAAGGGCGACTAGAACCAGCCTTGCGGTGACATCCAAGATCCGGTGTAAATGAAAGGACGGGCGTAGGTTCCCTTCAAGACCGCCAAGCCTTCGAAGGGAAGGACCTACGCCCACCCAAGCCGCAGAAGCCCAGGCCTCCTGTTGGCGACTAGGAGCAGCTACCCGAGACAGAGGACTTCCATCACGGAAGGTGACCGCGCGCAGAGCTGTGTCAGTCCCGATCCGCCGCTTTGTTGGGGATCCGCAGCTACGAGGAGGATCGGCTCAGGCTAGTCAACGGCAACACCACATCGGGAAGGCCGTAGCTACGCGGGCAACTCCTCTTGAGCCTCATCGTCCGAGATAGAAACCGTTACCGGGAAAATCAGTTGATTGACGTATTCGATCATCGAGCTTCGCAGAGTATCGCCCAGTTTGTCATCGTCGATGAGTCTTGCCAAACGGAGTCTGTCGAACCACAGGCCGACGGACTTGCTCAGGTATACATGGTCATACTTAGGGTCGTCTTCCATCGCGCGCGGCACAAACGGAAAAGCCGAGGCTGCCACTGGCGTGACGGCGAACAGCACAAATGGATCCCATTTATCTAGACGGATGCCTTTGTCGTTCCAGTCAGCGCCAATGGCGCACTGACACATCAGAATCAACTGTCCGCGGCGACGATCGCCGAATGGGCGCCAGGCAAAGACATCAACTTCGTTGTCTTTGATCTTCGCCGGTATGTCTTCATATCGAATTACAGCAGACTCGCCCATCTTTCTGAGTACACTCGGCAGGGCCGCGGCAAAGTTACGCTCTCCGGGCTTGCCGTCCCTGGGCCAGCCAAAGTGCTCGGCTTCGCCGTCCACGTACGCAGCCATTGCCACCCGGACCACGCGCTCGAAGATGCGCGCAGCTAGATGGAACTCGCGCGACAAGCCGTATACATAACGAGCATTAAGGGCCAGCAGGAACGCGTACGTGACAGCATCGCGCCAAGTAGACAAGCGAAGACTGATTAGATCTGGTTCTACGGCAAACGGATAGCAGTCGCCGACAAACGCAGCACGGTCCTCAAGAACAACGAACGTATCAGATGAGAGTTCATCCGCCAGTGACACGCCCTCGGCTGCGGCAACACGGCGAGAGCGGCGCGAGGCTAGCTCACTAAATTCATCGTCATCGGACCAATCCGAGGCATCATAACTTTGGACATCCTCAGTTCCAGGGTCCTCCTCGATAAAGTCACGGAGCGTGCTCCTCGAAATACTGCGGTTAGGCGAGAACATGAGCTCATACTCGACCCAGTCGGCCAGCCGCTCGGCCGTCCAGTTCGCTGGTGGCGTCGTCGGAATCACGATGTTGGCGTCGCTTCCTGGCCGAGAGTCTTAATGATTAGTTCTACGACACGCGATATTCGCTGTCCCTCGGCTATCAGATCGCGATCCCCGGCAAACTCAAATACCTGGCCGTTCACTGTTGTCAGTGACCGATAGGCCGTGCGCATTGTTGCGAGGACGGCTGTGCGGTCGTTGGGGAGTTCGCGAAGCGCGACATCGACGTCTCGCTCCTGACGGAGGACTTCGAGCGCAACCGGCTCGGCGAGAACCTTGGCGAGGTCGTCGAGGCGCCGCGACTCCTTTATGACGCGCTCCGGACCAAACACGAAGCTTTGCAGTTCATCGAGACGGTTGGTGCCATCCTCCGCGAGTGGCTCGCGCAGTTCAGGCGTCGCATCTGTCCAACCCTGGAGATGGAGGAACTCGCGGGTGCCTGGGCTCTGGAAAGATCGGTACAGAACGCCGAACCGTCGGACGCCTGGTGAGACATCAACCCCGGCGTTCCGAGCTTGCACTACCGCCGACCAGGCCACGTACTGGCGTCGGATGGCATCGGGGCGCCCGCCTATCGTGCGAGCGACCTGCTCGAAGTTGTAGCCATATTCCGTGACTAGGCGGTAGACGAAGCGGGCCTTCGCCTCGGCTTCCCATTGCATGAGGCCAGACACATGGCGGAAGCCGAGGTACTCGAGAAGGTCGACCCTGCTCGCATACTTCCGTACCGGGACACGGGTTAGATCCTGGCCCTCTTCCACTGCCAAGTCGGCTAGTTCGGACCAGATGGTCTTGCCAACCAGTTGGCGAGCCTGATGATCAGTCAACAGTCTGAGAGTGGCGAGCCTGCGATTGCCCTCCACGACAATGCGTTTCTCATGCTCTTCGGCAGGGATTACAAGAAGCGGCTCCTCGCCAAAGTAGCCGTGCTCGACCATTGACCAGCCAAGCTCCTCGAGGTCGTACTGCTTCTCCATATAGGCGAGCAACTCTTGTTGGCTCGCTGAACGGTAGTCGTCCGGCAAGCGAGGGTTCTCAGCGTCTAGAAGCAGGTCACCGACGTTCCAGTTAGTAGCTGGAGCCACCACTACGTCGCCATTAGCACTCATGTAGCATCTCTTTCGCCTTGGATGGTCCCAGGCCTGGACCTGGATGTGCAGCATGAGATCCGACCATTGACCGATAGGCAGATGATATGGGAATTGGCAGGCGTGGAGGCGGCGGCTCCTCGGAACCGCGGCCGAGGCTCAAGGAAAGAGTCTCGGATTGTGCGGGCCTATTCAATACCTGCTTAAGTATCGCCCGGCCGATCACCTCTGCGAGAAGCGGAGGAGTGGCATTGCCTATCTGGTGCACGCGTTCGCGATGGGAGCCAACAACGATCCAATCTGACGGAAAGCTTTGGAGTCGCAACAACTCGGCAGTCGATAGCGGACGGTTGTCCCAGTGAAATGGTCCCGTCGAAGGTCCTGGGCTTGCAGATATCGTCCACGAAGGGCGATCTTTCGCCAGCTTTAGCAAAAAAGACCAGTAGCGAGTTCGATAGCCAAATATTTCTTCGCCCCCACCACGGGATGTCAGCCACTGGTAGTTCTCGCCTTCTGGAATACTGGGCAACAGCCCAGCCCATCGACCGTTGAGTTGTGGTACCGGGCCTGGGTCGATGCTTCCAATGGCGTCCCAGGCAGTAACTAGGTCACTTGTGTGCGTGAACTCTGGAGCTTCGAACTTGATGCCTTCACGGCTGATCACGATCAGAGCCCGACGTCTGTGCTGAGGAATACCGTAGCTGGCGCAGTCGACCACTGAGAATACCAGCGTGTACATAGTTCCGGCTCTTTGGTTGATCCGGTCTAGCCGTTCTCTGATCGTAGACAGCGCAGAGCTGGGACCTTGGACGAATCCGACGACATTCTCAATAAGCACGGCCTGAGGAAGGAACGACTCAACCAAGTCTAGCATGGCGTGAATCGTCTCTGCGCGATTGTCGCGCATTCCCAACCGTCCGCTAGCCGCCCACTGAGCAGCAGCGGAGAATGGTTGACACGGCGGGCCCGCCGAGATCAGTGCAAGTTCTCCTTCGGCTAGGCCAAGGGATGCTGGCCGCATGGAGGCGGCCTCGCACACATCGTGGGGGACAAGGTGCGGCCAGGCAGGGCGATTCTTGTAGAGCGCATCTCTCGCCTTCGAACTGAATTCGATGGATCCAATGACCTCGTAGCCGGCGGACTCCAGGCCAAGGTCCAGTCCACCTACTCCCGTAAACAGAGACAGGACCTTTGGTGCCGATGACAACCTATTCGTCAATGCTTCGTACCCCTCGTAGCCTTGCGCTGTCGCGAGCGCGCAACCAACACCAACTGCGAACGTGGCCCGAGCGGCCCGTTGCAGGCTGGACGATGACGCCGTGCGTGTCAGCAAGAGCTCACACGACCGATGCGAGGATGTCAAGCCCATCTCTCCCTGGACCCGAGGACTCTGAGTGGTTGCTGGCAGCGGTCGATTGTCGCACCTCCCAAAGCATCAGCTCGGGAGTAAGTCAGAGCTTCATCTACCTCTCGGCACTGACACGAGATCGCAGGGGGGGTGAGAACATGTACGTGACTGATGATCACGGCCTGTCCTCGGATGCCGAGTACCATGGTGAGCCTGACCCGCCCTATCTCGCACTGGTCTTTCACATCGTGCCCGGCGCATGAGGTTTTGGCCTGCTGCTCACCACGTGGTTTGGGGCCACATTCGCAGGGTTGCAAAGGCCGCTGCTGGCCGCAAGGCGGCTAAGTCTGGTTGCGCCGGTGGTCACGGTCCAGGTAGGCGAGCACTGGTTCATAGGTATCGGGCATGAGTTCATCCACCTGTGAGCGGCGCAGCCAACTGACGTTTTCGAGTTCGTTGGGATCGCCGATGAGGATGGCGCGCAGGTCGGCGTGCCTTGCGGGCCGGGCCGCGAGGTAAATCAGCCGGCGGCCGGTCTGGGGGTGGGTGCGGCGGCCGAGGATCCGGCCTGCCACTACGTCTAGGCCGGTCTCTTCCTTGGTCTCGCGGACGCCAGCGTCGGCTGGGGTCTCGCCGGGCTCGAGCTCGCCGGAGGGGAATGTCCACGGCGGCTTCTTGTCGCGCCGGCGGACGGCGAGGACTCCTTCGGGCGAGGTGACGATGACTGAGACGACGGGCTTGAGTTCGGGCTGCTTGCTCTGAGTCGTCCGGGTGACGTCGCGGACGATGTCGGCGGCGCGGGCCTTGGAGAGGCCCAAGCGCTCGCCGAGTTGCGCCAGGGACAGGTTCTCCTGGTCTCGCAGCGCGACAACGGCATGCGCGCGGAGCTTGCCGGCAGCGCTGATGGCCTCGGCGAACTGGTCTACTAGCCAGCTAGCGGCGCGATAACGCTCCTCAGCTCCGGTTAGTTGCTCGAGGTTGTCGAGCGCGGCGGCAATAGCGCCGCTGAGCCGCTTGCGGGCTGCATCTTCCCTGGTCATCAGTCTCATCGTACGCACCCCGCATACGACCGTCTGGGCAACGGTGACGAGAACTCGTGCTCAGCCTGTCAGACCGGGCGTATGGTTCAACTTGACAAATACGTATGTCCTAGACATACGCTGCCTGCGGGCGGTACGTGAGGCTCAGGGCAAGGGAGTCCCGGATGGATGGATACAGCGCTCGGCTCGGCACCCGGATCACCGGTCCGGTGGCGCGGCGGCTGCGGCTGCTGGTCGTGCTGCGCAGGCAGCCGATGAACCGCGTGCTGACAGACCTGCTCGACAAGAACCTCCCATCTTTGGCAGAGCTGACCGAGCAACTGAAGCGGCAGGGGAGCGATGACAACTGACTTTGGGCTTCCCGCAGCCGAGAGCGTCCGTCCGTCCGGTGCCCCGGCCTGGGCGGACGGACAGCCATCCACGGTCGCGGCGAAGCGTCAGCGCCGAGCGCCCATCACGTGGGCCGCGCAGCGGTACGACCTGCCGCGGGCCGATGTCACCGGCCAACTGCTGATCGCCGGCGCGTGCGTCTTGCTCGCAGGGCTGGCCGTGGCCATGGGTATCACGTCCTTCCACGCGCAGTTCACCTATATTTTCGCGACCAAACGGCAGTGGGCTCCAGCACTGCTCGAAGCTTTGGGTCTGGACGCGGGCGCTGTCATCTTCGCCTTGCTGGGCATCGCGCTGGCCAGGCTGGGCCGCCGCGCCGCAGTAGAGCGCGTGCTGGTCGTCATCTGCGCGCTGGGTTCGTGCGGGATGAACGTGCTCAACGCCAACCTTGGCTCGCCGCGCTCGGTCGCGGTGTACGCGATGCCGCCGGTGCTATTCGCGCTGACCAGCGACCGGCTGATCGCGGTCGTCCGGCGCGCCGCGCTCGGCAAGGCCGCTGACGACGATGGCCAGCGATCCGCGTGGTACCTGGCCACCCGGCCGCTGCTGTACGGACTGCGGCTCGCGGTCGACCGCCGGGGGACGGCAGCGGGAATCCGGCAGGCGCTCCTGGACGCGACACCGCTGCCGCAGCCGGCCTTACCAGCCGCGGGCGAGCAGACAGGCGCCCGCCGCGGCAATGGGAGCGCCGCAGACGCAGCGGGAGACGGCGATCTGTCCGCGACTCGCAACCGGCCAGAGACAGTCACCGCAACCGAGCCGGGCGATGACGACGGTGAAGTGGGAGTTGCCCGTTCCCCTGGAAATAAAGGTACGAAGACCGCGCGTTTCCTGGCCCTGGCGCGGGAGACCTACGGTCCGCTGAGCGAGTTCGACCTGGCCAGCGTGTACCGGGTCAGCGCGGAGCTGGCGCCGAAGGTGCGGCTCAACGCCGGGTCCGCGCGGGCCGCGCTGCGCGCGGCCGTGCTGGCAGCCCAGGATGGTGCCCGGTGACCGCCGCGGCCGCGGCCCGCCGGCTGACCGATGTCGCAGACCGCCATCACCGGTACCACCACCACCACCACCGGCGGCTGCGCGCCCCAGGGCACCCGGCGTCCCATGGCATCAACCTCCTGCACGCGCTGGCGATCGACGTCGTCGCGCTGCTGGTCCTGCTGGCCTTAGCGCTCGCGGTCGGCAGCGTGCTGTGGTGGGCGTTCGGGCCGCGCCGCAAGGTACCCCGCAACCGGGTGCGGCACCTCGCGCTGCGGGTGCACCTGCGACTGCATCCCGGGCCTGGTCACGCGACCGCGTTCGAGCTGTGGCGGCGGTGGAGCCGGTTCGCGTCCTGGCGGGAGAGCAAGCGCACCCGGCCGTCGCTGTTAGCGTGGCGCCGGTTCTGCCATCCGCGCGAGCACTCGCTGTTCCTGGGCTGGGCGCACTACTTCATCCGGATCCGGATCACGGTGCAGGAGCACCTGGCCGTGATCGGCCCGCCGCGGTCGTGGAAGTCAGCGCTGTTGTCCTGGCTGATCATGGAGTCACCCGGCCCGGTGGTGTCGACGTCGTCCAAGCCCGACATCTTCGCGCTGACCTCCGGCGTGCGGGCGAAACGCGGCCCGGTCTGGGTGTTCAACCCCCAGGGCATCGGCGGCATCCCATCAAACGTGATGTGGTCGCCGCTGGACGGCTGCGCCCACCCGGCAACGGCCCGCCGGCGGGCGGAGGCCTTCGCGGCGGCCGTCTCCATGGCGGGGGCGGAGGACGGCGCGTTCTTCGCCGGGAAGGCGGCCGACTCGATCACCGGCATGTTCACCGCGGCGGCCGCGACCAGCCGGGACATGCGGCACGTCAGTGCATGGGCGGGAACGCCGATGGTCGCCGAGGCGATCGACATCCTGGCCTCCTGCGGCCACACCGAGATGGCCGCCCAGCTGGGTGAGCTGATCGGGCCCGCGGACAAGACCGCTGGCACGGTGCGGATGGTGATCTCGCGGGCGCTGTCGTTCCTGCAGGACCCGCAGCTAGCCGCCGCGACGCTGCCGCCGCCGGGCGGCCAGTTCGGCATCGATGAGTTCCTGACCTCGCACGGCACTCTTTACATGATGGCGAAGGGCACGGGGGAGGAGTGCACGCTGGCGCCATTGTTCGCCGCGGTCGCCACCGAGATCGAGTACCGTGCCACCCAGCTCGGCGCACGGACACCGGGCCAAAGGCTCGACCCCCCACTGTTGCTCTGCCTGGACGAGGTCACCCAGATCTGCCCCGTTCCCGTCCCGGCGTGGGCCGCGGACGCCGGCGGTCAGGGCGTGCAGCTGTGCCTCGGTTTCCACGGCCTGGCGCAGCTGAAGTCTCGCTGGGGTGAGCACGGCGCCCAGACCGTCCTGGACACGTGCGGCTGCAAGATCGTCACGCCGGGCATCTCCGACGACGAGCTGCTGCGCCAGCTGTCCAGCCTGTGTGGCCAGGTCTGCTACCGGGAGCGCGGGAGGGACAAGCGGCGCACCTGGCAGGACGTCATGACGGTGGCGATGCTGCGCCAGCTGCCAGCCCAGTTCATGGTGGTCATCCGCGGCGCCTGCCCGCCGGTGGTCGCCAAGCTCGCCAGGGGCTGGCGGCACCGGGAGTACCGGCGCCTGGTCCGCATCGGCCGGGCGACCGCCCCGGTGCCGGCCCCGTTACCGCTTGCGCCTCCGCAGCCGCCCCGGCCCGTTCTTACCCTCGTCCCTTCCTGGCCAGGCGAGGAACCCGACCTGCCGGGGAACGGCAGCGCACCGGCCCGCCGCCAGTACCCGTTCTCCCCGGACGGTGATGACAGTGCATGAAAGCGACGCTGTATCGGCGGCCGGCCCTCTGGTGGCTGACCCGCTGGTTGCCGACCCGGTCGCGGCGGCGATGCTGGCGCTCGCCGACCACGGCGAACTGCTCGCACGCCTGGGCGGCCAGGTCGGCGACCTCGACACCCGGCTGCAGGCGCTCGAGCGGCGCCGCGACGAGCAGCCGGATGCGGCCAGTTACACCCCGATCCCGGCGCCCCGGTGGTGGATGCTGCCCAGGGAAGAACGCCAGGAGGCTATCGAGCGGCTGGCAGCCTGGGTCGATCAGGTGTATGCCCGTTCCTACGGCCACATGGCCCGGATGCTCGCGGCCTGCTGGCGGGAGCACGACCTGTGCTTGTTCGTCCTGGACTTCGCCAGCGAACTGCACAGCGTCCTCTACCTGCGCCCGTCGCGCTCCGCCCGCACCCTTGCCGACCAGGCCGAATTCAGCCTGCGCATCCTCCCGGCTTCAGCCGAGCTGATGCGGGCCGAGACGGCCCGCTGTGATCACCCGCAAGGACAGGCGCGCCGCTCTCCGATAGTGACGCGCCCCATTACTACGGGAACGGGCTCTGCTGCCGCCAGCCCTCGCGCACCTGCGCGGTCGCATACTGCGGGCGGTGGCCGCTGATGAGCGGATGCCTTGACGCCGCTCTGCGGTACGCCAGCCAGGGCTGGCCGGTGTTCCCGTGCAAGCCCGGATCGAAGGAACCGGCGACCGCGCACGGGTTCCTGGACGCCACCACTGATATAGCGCAGGTCGAGCTGTTCTGGAACCGGCGGCCTGACATGAACGTCGCGGTGGCCACCGGCGGTGATGGCCCGGACGGGACGGAAGTACATTGTCGTGTCGCCGTGGAATCCGGATGCGGGTGGCATCGACTTTGGCCTGCTCAAGGAGCACCTGGCCCCGCGGCGCGAACCAGTACCGCGGCGCGAGCCGGCGCTCAGCCAGTCCGCCGCGGGCCGCGAGCCGGACACGGGCCGGCTGGCCGCATGGGTGGC